>NZ_JAGJEE010000120.1:0-460 GCF_018100885.1 Pseudoalteromonas sp. MMG013
CCGTACCGGAGACTTAGTCCGGTATTTACTGGATGGTGAATTGGCCTTTATGGGTCGTACAGATGATCAGGTTAAAATCCGAGGGTTTAGAATTGAGCTTGGCGAGATTGAAACACAATTAGCACAACAAGCAGGTGTTGAATCAGCGGTGGTGACAGTCAATGGAACCGCGGATAGTCAGCAGTTAATGGGTTATATTCATTCATCAGCTGTGCTAGACGACGGTGCACAGACGAGCTTGATAGGCCAAGTGAAAACAGCGTTAGCAGCACAGTTACCTGAGTATATGGTACCCAGTGTCTTGATGGTGGTGCATGAATGGCCGTTGACGCCAAACGGCAAGGTCGATAAACGGGCATTACCAGCACCCGAAGGTGCAGCCCTGCAAGGTGGTTATGTTGCCCCGCAAACAGAGACTGAATTAGGGCTGGTTGAGATTTGGTCTGAATTATTAGGCATT
>NZ_JAGJEE010000121.1:0-455 GCF_018100885.1 Pseudoalteromonas sp. MMG013
TTAGATACGCTTGAAGTAGCCAAAGTTGAAGGTGATAAATTTAATCAAGCCTTGGCTCTAGCAAATCCAACAAAGGAAGATAAATATATGAGTATATCTTTTGATATGCCAAAAAGTGTTGGGTATGGGTTCACTAAAGGTAATAACCCTCAGCGAGTAAATAATTTATCTACTGTTGTGGTTGGCTATGCTAAAGATGCTAAGGGTGTTTGGCACATTAATTCTATGTATCCTTCTAATAGGCATGTAAAAGTTGGTGGGGGATAAAGATGTTGAGAGATTTAGAATTAGAAATAATTGAGAATATTTTTTGTTGCTTTTATGATTATTCATGGAATTTTGAGGATGAAGAGCTTCAATATGGTTGGTTGAGAACGGGAATCTATGTCTATTTGGATCGTCTTGACTCTCAATATTATCAAGGAAAGTTTACTAAAAGTGATGTTAAAGATGCC
>NZ_JAGJEE010000122.1:0-455 GCF_018100885.1 Pseudoalteromonas sp. MMG013
TTAGAGGGACTTGATAGTAAGCCGATACAAGGACGCCCAGCTAAATTAACACCAAGCCAACTCGAACTCCTTTCAGCTCATATAATTCAGTCAGCCAATTCTTCGAATGGAGGGCGGCTTACAGGCGAAGATATTGGGAACTATATATTTATCCAATTTTCAGTTCGTTATCACTCAGACCATATATACAAACTCCTCAAGAAGCTTGGGTTTAGCTGGATAACGAGCCGTTCAAGACACCCCAAACAATCACGAGAATGCCAGGAAACTTTTAAAAAACTTCCTATTGGAAACGATCCTTCACACCCCAGGACACCTACCTCTTGAGCGAATTGATGTTTGGTTTCAAGATGAAGCTCGTTTCGGTCAACAAAACCAAACAACACGTTTATGGGCTGCGACAGGCTCAAGACCTCGTGCAGTAAAACAGCAACAATTTGAGTATGGGTATCTAT
>NZ_JAGJEE010000123.1:0-451 GCF_018100885.1 Pseudoalteromonas sp. MMG013
GTATAAACAGTAGTTAAAGCACCCAATTATGCAAGAAATTTGTGCCTGTCCCATCTTATTTCTTTTTTAGGTGAAGCTATAAAATCACCGTTAATAACACTCCAAGAAAACCAGAAGCTAAGTTCCTCTGTGGCTTCTGCAAGCTGAAAAGCTTGGCCCCCTTCTTTTGTATAAGACAGATAAATCTTTACTGAACCAGAGCCTTTAATTTTTTTTGGTACAGTTAAGTGATAAGAATTAGGAATATCATTTTTTTGAACCTTAATTAATTCATCATATTCAGAACCATGTATAGGAAATGTACATGACAATGTATATGAACTGAATAAGATACTAAAAATAAAAACGAACGCCTGAATCATCGAAATGCCTAACTATTTAGTATTTATGCGGCACGTTGTTTGTGCGGCATAATCGCTTGTTGGACTGAGCCGCTACCTGCTCGGTGTGT
>NZ_JAGJEE010000124.1:0-446 GCF_018100885.1 Pseudoalteromonas sp. MMG013
CAATTAACCCTTCTTCATCACATATCATCAGCACTTGGGTAAACAAGGGTTCAATTTGCTCATGCATTTTTGCCACAAACGCCGCGATTGAGGTGTAATGCGGCTGCACATCGCCTGATACACTCATGAACAAAATATTGTTTTCACAGGCCTTGGCGATACGGCGGCTACTGATCAACCCATGTGCATAACCGAGTAAAATTACCTTTAACATCACCGCTGGCGAATACGCCGCAGCACCCGTTTTATCATTGTTATACCATACATCAAACCCCGATAAGTCGAGCTTATTTTCAACAATATAACAAAGCGCGTACTCAAATGTACCTGGCAAGATTTGCTCTGCGAAATTGATAGGAATGAATTTATTTTGGCAGGATAAGTCAGGCTTGTAGTTAGCCATAACAATTTACCGTGGGTGAATAATATCTATTAGATCACAGTAA
>NZ_JAGJEE010000125.1:0-445 GCF_018100885.1 Pseudoalteromonas sp. MMG013
TAATAAAATCACACAGTTTCTTGCCACACACCAAGAAAAAACAGGTAGCAAAGGCAAGCCAGTCAAAAGCAACATCACTGACCCAGAAAGTGCAAAAATGACGACCTAAAAAGGCACCATCCAAGGCTATAATGGTATCGCGATTAATGATGATAAACACCAAATTATACTGCAAGCATAAGTATAGGGTTCAGTAGGAGAGCAACAAACCTTACAACCTGCGGTGGCACAATTAAAACAACAATTGGCTCAGGTTAGTCAGAACCCTCAGTTAACTAAACAACATACTAAGTTCACCGCTGACAGCGGTTTTAACAGCGAAGCGAACCTCGAATTCATGGCAGAAAGTGGTTTTGATACTTAGATAGCCGATAATCAGTTTAGAAAGCGAAACCCACTGTTCAAAGAGAGTGAAACGTATGAAACAGAATAAGAGAAACGGCGG
>NZ_JAGJEE010000126.1:0-445 GCF_018100885.1 Pseudoalteromonas sp. MMG013
TCGCCGTTTCTCTTGTTCTGTTTCATACGTTTCACTCTCTTTAAACAGCGGGTTTCGCTTTCTAAACTGGTTATCGGCTATGTAAGTATCAAAGCCACTTTCTGCCATGAATTCAAGGTTCGCTTCGCTGTTAAAACCGCTGTCTGCGGTGAACTTAGTACGTTGTTTAGTTAACTGAGGATTCTGACTAACCTGAGCCAATTGTTGTTTTAATTGTGCCACCGCAGGTTGTAAGGTTTGTTGCTCTCCTACTGACCCCCATGCTTGTGCTTGCAATATAATTTGGTGTTTATCATCATTAATCGCGATACCGTTATAGCCTTGAATGGTGCCTTTTGAGGTCGTCATTTTTGCACTGTCTGGGTCGGTGATGTTGCTTTTTACTGGCTTGCCTTTGCTCCCTGTTTTTTCTTGATGTGTGGCAAGAAACTGTGTGATTTTATCC
>NZ_JAGJEE010000127.1:0-439 GCF_018100885.1 Pseudoalteromonas sp. MMG013
TGATAGAATCATGCCCTGAATATCAAGCCAAAAACACCATACTTCAAAGCATGAAAGGCATTGGAAAAATCGCGGCAGCATCCATCATTAGTAACTTACCTGAACTGGGATATATGACCAACAAACAGGCTTCCGCACTAGTCGGTGTTGCGCCGATAAACAGAGAAAGCGGCCGCTTCAAAGGCCTGCGAAAAATACAGGGTGGACGCCATCAAGTAAGGACTGTTTTATACATGGCGATGATGTCAGCAATACAATCTAACCCTGTTTTTAAAGGTCAATATCAAAAGTTAGTGGCTGCAGGAAAACCAAAGAAAGTAGCACTCATTGCCTGTGTTAGAAAGATGATTGTCATCTTAAACTCTATGCTTAGAGATGGTGTAATGTGGGAAGCGCCAAAAGTTTAAAATTTAGCTATTGACGCCATAGTCTCTTGTTA
>NZ_JAGJEE010000128.1:0-421 GCF_018100885.1 Pseudoalteromonas sp. MMG013
AAGTATTAATTTAGAGGGTGCACGAAATAGCTCAGGGAGTGTGGTTACTCGCACAACTGCAGATGGTTACGCACAGAAATTTGTCTATGATAGCGCACGTAAAGAGTATGTGAGTAAAGCAGGCAGTGGCGCAGATGACACGCTGACATTCAATGCAGATGGCAGTGCGATACTCAAAATTGATGGTACTCACAACAAAGAGCACTATGACGCCGCGGGGCGTTTAACGGCGATGCAGGGTCCGCAAGGTCACCAAACCACCATAGAATATACCGGTGAGCGTGCGAGTAGTATTTTAACTAAAACCGCAACGGGCACAGAAAAAACCGCCCTGATTTATAATGCGCAAGGGCTGATAGAAAAGTTAGAAACCCAATCTGATGCCACCGAAGCAGGAAAAAGCGGCGCCAATACGCGTGTG
>NZ_JAGJEE010000129.1:0-421 GCF_018100885.1 Pseudoalteromonas sp. MMG013
AACTCGCGTATTGGCGCCGCTTTTTCCTGCTTCGGTGGTACCCGATTGGGTTTCTAACTGCTCTATCAGCCCTTGTGCATTGTAAATCAGCGCGGTTTTTTCTGTGCCCGTTGCGGTTTTAGTTAAAATACTACTCGCTCGCTCACCGGTATATTCTATGGTGGTTTGGTGACCTTGCGGCCCCTGCATCGCCGTTAAACGCCCCGCTGCGTCATAGTGCTCTTTGGTATTAGTGCCGTCGATTTTAAGTGTCGCACTGCCGTCTGCATTAAATGTTAAAGTGTCATCTGCGCCACTGCCCGCTTTGCTCACATACTCTTTACGTGCGCTATCATAAACAAATTTCTGTGCGTAACCATCTGCAGTTGTGCGAGTAACCACACTCCCTGAGGTATTTTTACTGCCTTCTAATTCTATGCGC
>NZ_JAGJEE010000013.1:0-142967 GCF_018100885.1 Pseudoalteromonas sp. MMG013
CTGACTGCAAGGTTGGTGATCGCCAGATCTTTACTTTCTTTAACACCATTTTGATTGCCATCAACAAACACCGTGCCCTCTACACGGGCTTCACCAGCATTTGGTAGTTCAGTAAAGATCACCTTGCTTGGTTTACCTACCGTGGCTACCTTCACCGCGTTTTTACCCGCATGGGTATTCTTGATGCCATCAAGGTAGTCTTGGCCATCTTCGTAGCTGGGTGTGTCTGCGCGCGTCACCACATACCCGTCTACATCCGGTTGGCGAAGAGCAGTAAAACTAAATGCACCATTACTGTCAGTGTTAGTAGTCAATGACACTGTGTTGCCGAACTTATCTTTACCGGTAAGCGTGACAGCAAGGTTGGTGATCGCCAGATCTTTACTTTCCTTCACGCCATTTTGATTGCCATCAACAAACACAGCGCCTTCAACACGGGCTTCGCCAGCATTAGGCAGCTCGGTAAAGATCACCTTGCTTGGTTTACCTACCGTGGCTACCTTGACTACGTTTTTACCCGCATAGGTATTCTTGATGCCATCAAGGTAATCTTGGCCGTCTTCATAGCTGGGTGTATCTGCGCGCGTCACCACATACCCATCTGCATCCGGTTGGCGCAGTGCGTCAAATTTGAACGCACCATTACTGTCGGTGTTGGTGGTCAATGACACTGCGTTGCCAAATTCATCTTTACCCGTCAGTGTTACTGCAAGGCTTGGGATCGCAAGATCTTTAGGCTCTTTAACACCATTTTGATTGCCATCAACAAACACAGCGCCTTCAACACGGGCTTCACCCACATCTGCTAATTCAGTAAAGATCACCTTGCTTGGTTTACCTACCGTAGTGATCTTCACCACATTTTTACCCGCATGGGTATTCTTGATGCCATCAAGATAATCTTGCCCGTCTTCGTAGCTGGGTGTGTCTGAGCGCGTCACCACATACCCATCTGCATCCGGTTGGCGCAGTGCGTCAAATTTGAATACACCATTACTGTCGGTGTTGGTGCTCAATGACACAGCGTTGCCGAACTTATCTTTACCGGTAAGCGTGACAGCAAGGTTGGTGATCGCCAGATCTTTACTTTCCTGCACGCCATTTTGATTGCCATCGACAAACACTACGCCTTCAACACTTGCGTCACCTGCAAGTGACGTTTCAGCAAATAAATTTCCAGACGATGATTGATTTGCAGTAAGCGTAATATTATTGATCACATCACTGTTGTTGCTTCCAGATATAATGCTGTTATTGCGACTATCAAACCCATCTTGATAACCCGATAATTGATTTTGCTTAGACTGTTTTAATTGATAAGTGCCTGCTGATAAATCTTCAAAAACAAATTCGCCGCTAGTGCCGGTATTTTTTAACAGCGGGCCAATGTTTTTACCTGAGCTCTCGGTACCACTTAATTCAATAGTGATGCCTGAAATCCCCGAGTCTGTTGCCGCTTGTAATACGCCATCATTATTTGCGTCGAAGAATACCTGCCCAGAAATATTTCCTTTACTCAATGGAAGTGTTAGGTCATCTCGATTATTGCTAGAGTTAACATCAAACCCTTTGGTTTCAATCCATGCATCGTTGTATAGAGTGTTACCGGCAGGCAATGATATTAGTTTAACGGGGATGGTCGCTGTTAAAGATTGCCCTTTTGCGATTGTATCGACAGTACACCTCACCCGGGTTTTCGCGCTCGATTCGCCTGATTTAATCGCTTGGTCGGTCACACAACGTCCACCAGCAATTGAAGGAATGCCAGCCAATTCAAGGTCATGGCTTAAATAATCATAAATGATATTATCTGCGGCATCACCAGGACCCGCATTTCCTACATCGAGAAAGTAATTAAAAACGCTGCCCACAGCGACTTTGCTCAGTGAGGCCCGTTTTATTAAAGATAAATCAACTGCAACTCGAATAGAAGTTTGCTCAGCCTCACTATTATTTGCAGTGATTGGGTCATTTTCATTAGAGAAAATACGCGCTGTGGTCGCACTCACTTCACCGGTTGTTTTTGGCCTCGATAACACTTTAAAATACAGATATCGCGTATAAATATTATCCTCAGAGCCATATCTATTTTCGCGTAATTCAAACTCAGCCAAATCATTCCCTGAGTTTTCAGGTCCTTTACAGGTAATGGTGTGTGCAGAGGAAATCACTGTATTGATACTATTACATCGCGCTTGTGCCGCAGTACACCCCGTTTTTGCGCTCCCATCACATAAAAACTGAAGCTGTTTATCCGCACCTGATGGTGTCATGGTAAAATCGTAACCTACACCACTGGCAACCGATAAATCGCCGGTATTATCAAACAAATATTCAAGATCAACTTTGTACACGAGTACATTATCTAATGAACTCGGAAACGCACGAGGAACCGGATACCATGCCACAGGATCCGTAACATCATTATTTTCAATTTTTAAGTTTGCGTTTCGCACATTAACTTGTAATGAACTTAACTGGGTGTTGTTATCCTTATTTATATCATTACCAATATTGGCAGCCGTAATGTTAGCAGTGCTGGCTAATATCCAACTTTTTCTGTCATGGTAACTTTTTGGTCGCAGCTTAATCGTGATTGTTTGAACTTCATTCCCACTCAAAGTGCCTATCGGACAACTCAGTACATTACTGGCATTAAAGCTACATATATTCGCTTGTCCTGCCCGCGAGAATACACTACTTATAAATTGAAACGTTCTCCCTGATGGCGGCGTAAAGGTATGCTTTAGCACCACGTCAGTTGCTGTCGAGGCACTCATATTCGACACTTCGAGGGTTAACAAAGCCTCATCGCCACTTAAAATAGGAGCTGTAGCATACGAGGCGAGTGTAATACCTACATCAAACTTCGGCACAACCGACACAGATGCATTGCTTTTATTATTACTGGTATCTGTATCGACATGGGTTGAAGAACTGACCTCAACAAGGTTGTTTAAATTGCCATTGACGGTAACGACGGGTCGACTCACATGCATGGTTAAAATTAACTTGTCGCCGACTTTAAATTGTTGGCTATTACCTAGCCGACAAGTTATGGTGCTTACGGTATCTTGGTACTGACCAGCATCACTTCTTGCACAGCTAAATGTTGCGCCAAGCTGGCTACTTGCGCTCGTTGCAAAGCGAATACCTGTTTCAACATTGCCTTTTTTTGCTTTAAATGTACCCGCAAAAGTATCTTTAATTAATAACGCACTGAGCCCATCACCTGTGATGGTGTCACCACTGACATTCTCAACCACAACTTGATAACTTAGCTCATTTTGCACCGCTGATAATTGACTCAGATTGGCAGTTTTAGTGACTTTTAAATCTGCAGACACCGCAGAGCGAATTCTTGCTGACTGCTGAGCACTACCCGGTAACCCATTGTGATCCGTCACGGTTGCGGTATTCTTTAAATCCCCTAACTGTTTCGCATTAGTGGTAATGGTTAGCACGGATGGTGGACTTACCCTATTGACTGGGATCCCCTGCCAACTGCCGGAAACAAATTTTTGATATAGGCAAGTTACTGGTGTTTTGGCCGTTTTATTTGGAAGGCTACAATGCCAATTTGCTCCATAATCCCCAGTTTCAACGAAGTGTTCACCACTATCTAGCTCATCCACAACTTTTAAAGTTCCTTGCGTTGGATGATCTGTCATATTGAAGATTTTGATTTCACTACTAATATTCTCACCTCGACTAACCAAAGCGGTGCTTTTTGTCGTTGATGCAAATTTATGCTTAGTGACAGAGAGCTGCATAGGGTTAACAGATCCATAGCCCCAACCTTCGTAAGTAGCGGTTAAATCCGTTGCCAATGAGCCATGCTTTACCACTGCAACATTTCGAGGTCGTTTATTCTCATAAGGGCTACGAGCAGTGATCACCACTTCAGCATTTGCACTACCACTGATATCACCCGTACATTTCACCTCATCAGGGCCTTGCTTTGGACACGTCCAACTATCGCTATTATTACTTTTTATAACGGTAACTGATTCTGCTTTATAACCATTAAGTAATGTATCAGAAACTTCAACACCAACCGCCTTCGCACCGCCTGAATTCGTTACTTTGATCTTAAATTCAAAGCGTTTCCCCATGTAATTTTTATTGTTCCATTGCAAATTACTCGACTTGGTGACGCTCAGTGCCGGTTGTGCAGCAACCGTTTTAAACACAGCAGAGGCTGCCACCGACTCATTACTACTGTCGTTTGAATCAAAGACAATATTAGCGCGATTAGTAACATTGGCATTAGAGACCGAGGCCTTTACCTTGGCCACAATTGTGGCGCTTATACTATTATTAGCCGCTAACTGCGCTGTGTTTGGCGTACACACAACCTGACTGCCTGCAACTTGATAATTACACTTAAAAGCTGTTGAAGAGTAACTGACAAAATCGACACTATCAGGCAAGGCGTCAGTCAATGTTTTTACCGTCAAAGTTTGTGCTGAAGCATTGCGTGCAGTTAATAAAAAAGTGAGGGTGTCATGAGCATAATATGCTGATTTTGCTGCGCTAATAGACTTAGTCAAGGTCATCTTCGCGGCAGTGCTTTTGACAATTTTGATTTGTGCACTGGCGGTATTATTCGCTTGATTGCGATCTGTGAGATTCGCCGATACCAACACATTGTTTGTGTATGTTGCCTCGGTATTTGGTGCTTTGGCGGTAACTTTAAGCGTATCGCTCACCCCTGAGGCAACCGCCGTTTTATCACATGTGATTTTAGGTTGCGCTCCAGCCATATTAACCGAGCAACTCCAACCACTGGCTTGTGCCACTGCCACATCACTGATTCCTGCGGCGAGTGTTAAAATAAATCGCGCAGAAGAAACCGTGTTTGGTCCATTATTCTTCGCCACAATTTGATATTGGTGCGCTTCATTTGGCGTTAACGAAAGAGGCCCCCAGTAAGAAGGTGTGCCATTGCTTTTTAACGCTTTAAGCTCTACTGCCACATCTGCATGTTCTTTAACTTGATTGCTTACACTGGCTTGATTATCCGCGCTATTAATTTCTGCTGTTGCACTGCTTACACTGGATGTCGCTGTTACCGTACCGCTGCCCAACTGAGATAACTTTGCTTTGATCACCAACGATTTTGATGCACCCACTGCAAGCTTATTTAAGCTACAGGTTAAAGTTTGTGAGCCGCTACATGACCAACCATTACTATTGCTCACAGACGCTTCAACCCAAGTTGCATAACTGGGAAGCACATGCTTTACGGCAACATTCGTTGCCTCATCTGGGCCATTGTTAGTAATGTTTAGAGTATAGGTATAGGTTTCATTAATATAGACTTGTTGAGGCTCTGAGCGTAACGATACAATCTGTAGGTCGGTACCCGCCACAATAGAGGTATTCTGAGTTTCTGCGTTATTTTGTAGTTTACTAGCATCCTCGTTCGATGCCGAAACTGACACCTCGGACGCAATGGTTTGTGCGGTATCTTTACTGGTTTTTATCGTAAATTGAACGCGTTTTCGCTTATCAAGCACATCAGTGCCGTCAATACTGACCCAATTACACTCAAGACGACTTTGAGCTGCATTAAACTTACAGACAGCGTTGTCACTCGAAACAAAAGAAGTGGTGACTGGAATAGGAAAAATCAGTTGGACATTGTTAGCGACATCTTGCTCGACATTTTCAAAGTCAACTTGATAACGTATTTGTGCGCCGCGTGGTACCTTAGTATCTAGGTCAATAAAAGTAGATATTTGCAAATCCACAGCAAACACCTGAACACTGACAAGTATCAACCACACTGCACAAAACAATCTCTTCAAGTTAACTACCCCTAGATACTACATATTTTGAACACATTTGTGTGTTTCAATTTAAAGTACGAAAAACGGCGTAGATTTTATTGATTATAGGTACTGTAATCCAGTGTAATTTTGCGTTTTTATGGATATTAGTAAGAAAAGAATAAGGCTTTAGAATAAAAGCCCTACTTAAGACGTGTTTGTATTTTTTAGGCTACAACTTTAGCGTGTACTGCCTGAAGCGCAACAATGCTTTCTTTAGCGAAACTATGCAACGCTTGCCAGTCAATTTTTTCTCCTCGTTGCAGTAACTCACTGGCCAACTTTAACTCTTGACTAAGTGCTATCATGCCAAGCTCTTTGCTCTCTTGCCCTACGTGTATTAATTTATCATTCAATATATCGTTCGCTTTGATATCCGCCAAGCCTTGTAATTGAGCAAACTCATAATCAAAGGTGTCTGGTAAGTACTGTAATTTGGTACTTAAAAACTTGACCTCCAACGATGTGCTTAATTGACGTAATACATCTTCATCAACTAGTGCACTATCCAGCACTTCAGTACTTTGAGCTGCACAAACTTGTTCTAACACAGCAGATAAAGTACTTTGCGATACGGGCTTACTAATACAATACGTAATGCCATGTTCAAGATAAGCTTGCTGAGCCTGTTCATCAGCATCTCCAGTGAGTGCAATCACAGTGGGCGACACTGATAAATTCATCAAGCTAAACTCATCAACAAACCAGGATAAACCATGACCATCTGGTAAGTGCATATCTAGAAGAATAATATCGAACGGCTGCTGAACAACTTTTTTACTTGCCTGTGCTAAATTATGAGCAAATACAAAGTGTGCGCCTAATTCCGTTAAATAATGTTTAAGCACTTCTCTATTTAATAAATTGTCTTCAACAACCAAGATATTACAAGCCAGCAGACCATTTTGATGGTTAGTATAACGCTCTGTTACGCCAATATTAATGGTGGGGTCAATTCGCTCCAGTAACAATTCAAAAAAGAACTCGGTACCACACCCTACTTGACTACGAACCCGCAGCTCTCCATTCATATTTTCAACTAATTGCTTACATAGGGACAAACCTAGCCCAGCCCCTTGTGCAACCGTTTGCTCTGTCGACACCGTCACAAAAGGCTCAAAAATATTAACTAAATCATCATCGTTTAAACCAACCCCCGTATCTGACACAAAGAATTGCACACTGTGATGGTTACTTCCTACTTGTTCAGACTTAACGGTGACAGTAACGCCCCCCTCAACCGTATACTTAATTGCATTTGAGAGTAAATTTTTCAAAATAAGCGTTAATGATTCCTTATCTGCTAAATAACTCTTTATAGACAATGCGCTTGTATCTAACGCGACGGATAAGTGCTTTTCTTTCGCTAAAGGTGATAATAAATCAATAATTTCTTGTGATACTTGTTGAATATCAACAATCGCGAGCTCATGAGGTTTGGTCTCACCTTTTGCTTGTAACAGCACTTGATTAGCCAAATCTGATAATGACATTGCAGCTCCAGTGATAATATCGCATAACTGGGCGTGCTTAAGGGGTTCTCTAGGTACGCTTTTAAGCATTTCAGCATGACCCACAATGGCATTGAGTGGTGTTCTTAATTCATGGCTAAGTAAGGTCAAATAGCGACCTTTTAGCATAGATGCTTTTTCAGCCGCTTGTTTTGTCTGTTCTACCTGCTCGGCACGTCGACTACTACATAATAAACTCAGAGAAAAGCAGAGTAATAAAGGGATTGCAATCACTGTTATGGTAAAGAGCTGATTACCAAAATTATTGGTCTGTAAGCTATCTGATGGCTGATATCCATCCAGCATCAATAAACGTAACGTAAAAATAACTAGCATGCCGATACATGCTAGTAAAAATGTCCACCGTGCAATAGTTGCTTCCGTGAGCTCGCTGACTTTACTTTGAAAAAGAGCATGAATACATAGCCCGAGCGACAATGCCCAAACCAAATAATTTAAACATACTCTCACTATGAAGTTTGGATCAATAAAAGTGAACCAGGTATATCCAGCGAGGTGAATTAACGACAATAATACCCACGGCCAATATTTTGACTTTATTTGAAAAAACCGTTCAGTTCCAAGAGTCAAAAAAACCAACCCTAGCAATATCAGGTGATTAGCAACAAAAACACGCCAAAAGTCTGATAATTGTGGTTGAGAAATCAATATGCAAGCTATCGCAACGCTGGTTACAAATAGCATCCACTGTTTGGTGCCTGCAATCGTGCGATGAATTAACCAATTCAATAACATAAACACCCCACAAACCGAAGTTGTGAGTGCTAATACTGGTAAAAGTAATTTTGGTTCTAACATCTAGCACTTAATAGTTAAGAATTAAGGATGAGTATACTATCAAAAAACATACCAATAAAAAGGTATTTTAATAAAAAAGTCCCTTTTAAATTAACATTACCAAAACCAAACCGTACAAATTAGCAACAACTCTCCCTATAACCAACCTTTTTGCTGCGCTATTCGAGCAGCATCAATGCGATTCGTTGCATTGAGCTTAGCGATCGCGTCTGATAAATAGTTTCTGACTGTGCCTTCACTCAAAAACAACGTATTGGCTATTTCTGCTGTTTTATACCCTTCGCTTGCCAAACGTAATGCTTTTCTTTCTTTACTTGATAACGGATCTTTTTCATCCAAAGCGGTGAGTGCCAATTCAGGATCTATGACCCTCTGGCCGCATATGACTTTTTTTAGAGTGCTAATTAAATACTCACTTGGCGCTTCTTTTAACACAAATCCTCTTGCACCACTGTCCATAGACCTTCGAATATAGCCAGAACGAGAAAAGGTCGTCATAATGACCGTATGACACTGCCCTTCCTTTTTTTGAATATACTCTAGTAATTCTAACCCTGTCATATTTGGCATTTCAATATCGGTTAATACAATATCAGGGGTCACAACGGATAAATGCTTGATAGCTTCGAGCCCATCAGCCGCTTCTGCAACTACTTCAATATCACGATCTAAGCTCAGCAATGCACTGATCGCTCCGCGTACAAGGGCTTGATCTTCAACTACCATCACTCTAATCATGCCGCAGCTCCTGAAAACTCTACCTTCACAGTGAACCCTTGTTCAATATTAATGTCCACAATAGCACCAGCTTGTTGTGCTCGTTCAATTAACCCAGAAAGCCCATTCCCGTGGGTGAAAGATTCAACTTTGCCATCATCACTTATGCATAGTTGCACTGTGTTTTGCTGAGTTAATTTTAAATTTACTTCTCTTGCATTACTATGGCGTAGTATGTTTGTCACCAATTCTTTGGCGATAAAGCATAAAGCACTCTCCTGCTCTGCCCCCATAGTTACCGACTCCACTTGCTGAACCACGTTAAATTGTGCCTCTTTTAAGCGCTGCTCTAGCAAGTTCAACTGCGCGTATAAACCAACTTGCTTTAATCCAGATACCGCTTCTCGTACATCACTGAGTAGCGCACGCGCCAAAGTCGCTACTTGTTGAGATTCATCGCTGGCTTTTTCTTGCAACCCCGCATGGCACAACTTACTTGCTAATTCAGCTTTAAGTGCAATGCTAGATAAAGAATGGCCTAACGTGTCATGTAAATCGCGCGCGATCCTTTCCCGTTCTGCAATCGCTGCCAATTGCTCTAACTTTTGCTGATTTTTTTGGTGTAATAATCGATGGACGCGCTCCCGATGCTCCATTAATCCAAAACTAAATAAACCAACAGCAATGAGAGCCGAAGGTGCCCAAAAATAAAATGGCTCAGTGGTTATTAAAAACTCACTACTGAAAAAAATAAAGAGAAATAACACCCCCAACATCAAGAAATTATACGGACGCCGGTAATTAAAACCACACAAAGGCGCTATATAACCAAACAAAGTGCTCGTTCCTGATGTAACAAGCGTGCCACAACTCGTCAGTAGCAACATCAGTATAATAATGGGCGTAACCTTAGTTCCTGGTGTATGTAGACCTGCACAATATAGAGCAACAAAACCTATATATATAAGCAATTGTGCAAGTAAATTTTGCCAACCTATCTCACTCCACTGACCTATTATTGGTAAAAAGTAAAACAATGAAAATATCAACGGGCCAAGATTACGAAAAAACTTACTCGGATCTGCAAGTGTCATTTTATCTACAGGGAGGACAGGTTCCATAACCCAACTTTTTATTAAGATTCAAAGAGTCAGTAACATATCAAAAATAACATAAAACGTTTAGTGACAATGGTCACCTAGTTCGTAATAATCTAAACAAAAATAGACAGACTGGTTATGCGCCCAGAACAAACATCCCTACTTTATTTGCACACAGCAGTACTTTTATTTGGTGGTACGGCATTATTTTCAAAATTAATTAACCTATCCGCACTCGATATCACTGTATACCGAACCGCTGTTGCTTTTATAGCCCTCACAGCCTTATTAATCGTACAACGTAAACATATTAAGCTTAAAAACAACCAGGATTATCTCGTCGCCATCTTGTTGGGTGTAGTTGTTGGCCTGCATTGGCTCACCTATTTTGCAGGTATGCAAATGGCGGGGATAACCATTGGCATTATTGCCTTTTTTACCTACCCTGTAATCACCGTCTTTTTAGAACCCCTGTTTACCAAGAAACGAATTCTGAAAAAAGATATTGTGTGTGCCATTGTCGTATTAAGTGGTATTTACCTGCTAGTACCAGAAGCCAGTTTAGGGAACCAGATTACATTAGGTATCGTAACAGGCGTCAGTTCAGGCGCACTATTTTCACTGCGGAACTTACTACAAAAACGCTATTTTTCTCATTATGGTGGCCCACAAACTATGCTATATCAAACGCTGGTCGCCAGCGTCATGTTATGCGCTTTTGTGAGTGTGCCCCCAGTCAAGCTCGAACAGATCGACTTATATTTAATTTTATTAGCGGGCGTAGTCTTTACGGCACTACCGCACGCTCTTTTTTCTAGTAGTTTACGCCATTTATCTGCAACAACCGCTGGGCTGATTTCTTGTTTACAGCCCTTGTATGCAACGCTTTTGGCCTTTATTCTATTACTAGAAACCCCCAGTGTTGCAACTTTAATTGGTGGCTTACTTGTTGTTAGCACTGCTTTTTTTGAAACTTGGTCTGTTACAAGGAAAAAAGTATAATGCATATTTTTGCTCATCGCGGTGCCAGTGGTAATTACCCAGAAAATACTCTATGTGCAATTGAGGCTGCTTTACAAGCCAATGTTGATGGTATCGAATTAGATGTACAAAGTTGCCAAGATAATTACGCCATTATTCATGACACTTGGTTAGATAGAACCACTTCAGGTCAGGGGAAGGTTAATACAACTTCGCTCGAAACAATTCAATCATATGACGCAGGTATGGGTGAAGCAGTCCCAAGTTTACAGCAAGTACTCAGCACCATAAGCACCAGAACACTTATCAATTTAGAACTCAAACATACCTTTGAGCTAAACAAATTTGTATCATGCATTGAGCGTAACATTAGCGATGGCACATTAACACGTTCCCAACTTCTCATATCCTCCTTTGACCATCATCAATTATTATGGTTAAAGCGGCAGCTGCCTTGGGTTAAAATTGGAGCACTGACAGCTTCAATCCCATTACAGTATGCACAATTTGCTCAACAGTTAAATGCCTATAGTATTCATATTGATAAAAACTTTATTAATCATGAGTTTGTTCACGATGCAAAACAAAGAGGTCTAAAAGTCTATGTGTATACTGTCGATAAGCAACAAGATATCGAAGATATGCTCCATCTCGGTGTCGACGGTATTTTCAGTAATTATCCTTGTTATGCGAAAATGATTTTAGCGCGTTCAATGAATAAATAATCCACACTGTTCTATAATAAAAGAAAATGGCACAGTGAAGAGCCTAAAATGAGTCTATATATGAGTATATATAATCAAATCGAACAATCTTTTTTCTTTACTTTATCTCGCAAGATATTTGGCAACCTCAGTTTCGTCTTTTCTTTTCAGATCCTCACTTTGTTTTGGTTGTACCATGAAATCAATGATAATGACCAAGCATTAAACTGGTTTTGGATAATGGCATTTGGTGCTGTTGCGGGCTTTATTTTCACCTTATTCTATATGCGGTTTTTAATCGTTCGTCCTGTACGAGCCATGCGAGACACACTTCAACAAATAAACCGTCAAGAAGGTAACCTCAATGCAAAATTACCGCACTTTACCTATGATGAATTTAGAGAGCTGAGCGAGCAATACAATACCTTCACCCATAACTTGAGCCAATTACTTGCCACTACATACGAAAGTGCTCAAACCGCAGCGAGCAGTAATCAAGATGTCACACATTCAATGGAACACACTGCCAAATTTGGTGCCCAACAAATACAGAACAGTGACTCCATTATTGCTGCCAGCGATCAGGTGACCCATAGCCTACAAAGTATTGTTGGAAATACAGATCAGGTTTATCAGGCGAATACTGAAAGTTTAAAATTCGTAAAAACATCGTCAAATTCACTGGCCGCACTGGTCGGTGAAGTAAAGCAAATTACCACGTTACTCGGTAAATTTTCTACAACGGTCTCAGGGTTAAAAGAAAATAGTGAGAACATTCGTAGCATTTTAAAAATGGTTGAAGAGTTTTCAGATCAGACTAATTTATTAGCCCTAAATGCTGCTATTGAAGCAGCGCGTGCCGGCGAAGCTGGACGAGGGTTTGCCGTGGTTGCCGACGAAGTGAGAACATTATCAGTTAAAGTAAATGAAGCGACTCGGCAAATTAGTGACTTCATCAATCAAATGAATACTCTTGTAGGGGAAACAAACCAAGAGTCGGAGCAACTGATCAACCACTCTCAGGGAGCTGAGCAAGCGATCAGTAAAACGTCTCAAGGCTTTACTGATATGAGCCGTGAATTTGAACGGAATCAGGCACAATTAGAAGATATTGTTAGTGCGGTACACCAACTGGAAGCAACACAAAATCGCACTCATCAAACCGTGCAGAAAATTGTTGAGCTAGGCCAACAATCAAAGGCACAAATAGATGATGCAGTCACGCAGTGCCAACAAGCACAATTACGTACTGAAGCAACGCAAAATGAATTAGAACGCTTTGTATAGCATTTGATATCGCGCTAAGCACGCGCTATATCAAATGCGATGACTTCTTTAATTGATGCTTTCTTCGTTGCCAGCATGACTAACCTATCAATACCCAATGCCACCCCAGAACATCGCGGTAGTCCATGTGTTAATGCTGCCAAAAAGCGTTTATCAATATCAACAGGTGTTAACCCCATTTCATTTCTTAATTTATTGTCTTGTTCAAAACGGGCCGTTTGCTCTGTTGCATCCGTAAGTTCATTAAAACCATTAGCCAGTTCCATTCCCTGATAGTAAAGTTCAAAACGCCCGGCGACCCTAGGGTCCTTAGTACATAACTGCGCCAACGCAGCTTGCGATGCTGGAAAGTGATATACAAAGCAAGGAGCTATTTGACCTATATTGGGCTCTATCTCCATGCAAAACAGTAGCTGTAATAGAGTATCTAAATTCGTTTCGCTATCAGCTATATCAGCATAACCATACTTTACTGCTATCGATTTCAACTCATCTAAGTTCACCGATAATGGGTCTATACCTATAATATCCAAAAACACTTGTTGGTAAGAAATCGACGTACATGGCTGACAATTAAGAATGTGTATCATCAGATCATTGATCTCTGCCATCAAAGCAAACTCGTCGAAGTCTGGGCGATACCACTCCAACATCGTAAACTCAGGATTATGGTGTTTACCCGACTCCTCATTGCGAAATGCTTTGCCTATTTGATAAATAGCTCCACTGCCTGCGGCAAGCAACCGTTTCATAGCAAACTCAGGAGATGTTTGTAAATACAGAGGCAATCCGGTGCTATTTCCCGGCCCAACAAACTCCGTGGTAAAAGTCGCCAAATGAACATCGGTTACGCTGGCAGCACACAAGCTTGGCGTTTCAACCTCCATCACGGATCGTACGTTAAAAAACGCACGAATTTTTCCGAGTATTTTGGCTCGTTCCTGTAGTGTTTGAATTTCACAACTCGGGGCCCACATATTATCAGACATGGTGTTTCCTTTATTTACGTGCATAAAAAATCCCAGCCAAAGCTAGGATTTTTATCATTAATATCGTGTATTACTTAACACGACCTTGATATTCATTAGTACGCGTATCAACTTTAATGACTTCACCAATTTGCACAAACAAAGGCACTCGTACTACGGCACCTGTAGAAAGTGTCGCTGGCTTGCCACCCGTTCCGGCAGTGTCACCTTTTAGACCTGGGTCTGTTTCTGTAATTTCTAGTTCAACAAAATTGGGGGGAGTGACTGCAATTGGGCTGCCATTCCACAATGTAATGGTACATACATCATTTTCTACGAGCCACTTTACATTCTCACCAACGGCTTTTTCATCCGCAGCAATTTGCTCAAATGTGTCGTTGTTCATGAAGTGCCAAAACTCACCATCTGTATATAGATAAGCTAATTCTGTATCCATCACATCAGCACCTTCCACTGAATCACCAGATTTAAAGGTTTTTTCTAATACCTTACCAGAGATCAATTTACGGATCTTAACACGGTTAAACGCCTGACCTTTGCCTGGTTTAACCATTTCATTTTCTAAGATGGCACATGGTTCACCATCTAACATAATTTTTAAGCCGCCCTTGAACTCGTTGGTGCTATAATTCGCCATCGTATCCTCTAACTGTCTTTTTCGAGTAAGTAAACTTGCTAATGATACAAACAAATGAAGTAAATTTGCAGAGCAACTGGCAAAAAGAATTGGCAAATGTGGTCACAAACCCTAAATCACTAGTAAAAATGCTGGGTTTAGAGGCGCATTTTAATGCAAATGACTTGGAAGCTAGGTCCTTATTTCCAGTTCGAGTGCCTTTACCCTTTATCAAAAAGATGCGCTATGGTGATCCTAATGATCCCCTATTGCTGCAAGTGATGCCTCTACATAAAGAGTTTTTAACCAAAGCTGGTTTTAATAAAGATCCTTTAGAGGAGCAACAAAGTGCCCAACCAGGATTGTTGCACAAGTATCGCTCTCGTCTTTTACTGATGTTAAAAACGGGTTGCGCTGTAAATTGTCGCTATTGTTTCAGACGGCATTTCCCTTACCAAGAGAATCAACTCAATAAGCGAACCCTGCTCGACTGCATTGATTACCTTAAAGTACACCCTGAAATAAATGAAGTGATTCTCAGTGGTGGTGATCCGCTTATGGCGAAAGATGACACAATTGATTGGCTATTAAATGAGCTGGAACAACTTCCCCAATTAAAACGCATCCGAATTCACAGTCGGTTACCCGTGGTAATACCGAGTCGAATAACATCTCAGCTTTGTACACGCCTCGCTGCTAGCCCCTTAAAAGTGATCTTCGTTAACCATATTAATCACCCGAATGAAATTGACGATGACTTTATCGACGCGATGACAATGCTCAAAGCCGCAAACGTCACTTTATTAAACCAAGCTGTATTACTAAAAGGTATAAATGACTCAAGTGACATACAAGTCACATTAAGTGAACGATTATTTGAAGCGCATATTTTACCGTACTATCTACATGTATTAGATAAAGTTGAAGGTGCCAGCCATTTTGATATTGAACAAGCCCATGCGCGAGAGATAATGGCGAGTATGCTTGAAGAATTACCCGGATTTCTAATGCCTAAGCTTGTGAGAGAAATCGGTGGCAAAACAAGTAAGACACCGATTGATTTACAGCTACAGTAACTTCATCGTTTACACATATGTATTAATGTTATTACCCAACGTTGCTGTGGTTGATTTTGCGGGGCTTTGTGCGCTAGCACTTGACCCTGCGGCTTCAATCAAAGCAAGGGCAGCTTTACCATCTGCTTGCTGTTGCTTTTTGGCCATAGAAGCGCTGTAAACTTCGCCACTAGGGCCTGCTCCAGACATCGCAGGAAGGTTATTTCCAGAAATATTCATTAGCATATACCTGACTTTTTAAGTGAATCCACGTAGACTATCGGCCGTTTAAGCAACAACTTTAGGAAAAATATGCACGCTGTTATTGAAAAACTCAATGAAAATTTAAAAGTGGTTTATCGTCAAGCACTTGATGCAGACAAAAAATTAGATGAGTTGCAGCAGCAAGGTCACGGTAAATTTAAAGCTTTATTCACTGAAGAAGCCGGCTTTACTTTTGAAGCGAAGCGATTTAAGCCTTATGTGTTAGATGTTGCCGCCGATGTTGAAGCATTAAGTCATCACGAAGAACTTGATCAACACAAGCTCACCCTTGCGGTCACTAAATTACAAAACTTATTAAAGCTGCTTGCTACGTTTAAATAGTCATTGTTAGTCGCTTAATACCGTAAAAAGGCCGCTAGGCCTTTTTCATCTTCCTTCCCAGTTACGCAAAACCCCTGCTAAAAAGATTCCGTTAACAACTTCAAGTGTTTATTGGTAATCATTAAATATCCATCTACGCTATGTGAGGTATATCAATTTATATTTTCACGGAAGGACTATGCAACGTCGTAAGCATTGGCGCTTCTCTGTACGGATCACGGTCGTCACATTATTTGCCATGGTCTGTAGCATTGTTGCCGCCCTCACAGTTACACTTCAGTACTACAACAGTATTGCCCAGTTAGAGCAGCAAACCGTTCAGCAGTTTGATCTATTTGCCACGAGCGCAAAGCAAACAATTCATCAAAATGATTTAGCGGCAAGTAGAATGGTTGATATGTTGGCACTCACACCCAATATAGAACGGCTAAATGACTCACAAAAATTACGCCTTCTCGCAGAACTCATCGCTACTAACCCTGCAGTGGAGGGTATCTACTTTGCAAACGACAGTGGGAGCTTTTTCGAGGTCATTAATCTCAAAAATAAAACCCTAAAACAAAGTTATCGAGCCTTAGAAAACGATGCCTGGGTGATCATGCACATTGATGGGCTACGTAGTCCAAATCAGCGTAAACTGTCATTTTTTAATACCGAATTCGAATTGAGCTCAACACGTATTGAGCCAACAAATTATAACCCCACTAAACGCCCTTGGTATATTAATGCTAAAAATGTAAGTCAGCGAAGCACGCCTTATTTATTTCAATATACCCAAATACCAGGTGTTACTTACTTTAGAAAGTTGCTCAACCAAAACGGTGTTATTGGCCTTGATATTCCTCTTCATGCTTTAGCTGGTAGCTTAGAGCGCCAAGTCAAAGGGTTTGCTGGTGAAGCCTATTTGATAAAACCACAAGGGGACATCATCGCCACCAATCGATTAAATAATAAAGCGCAAATGACGCCCATGCCCCCGATGCAACTCACTCACCAGCAAAAAGAGATTATCGCACGCCATTCGCCATTAACCCTCTCTAATGAAACGGATTGGTTCCCAGTTGATTATGCCGTTACGGGCGAACCAAACGGCTATGCGGTAGAAGTTATGAGACAAGTTGCTGCATTACTGCAGCTAGATGTTAAATTTATCAACGGTTATAGCTGGCCTGAATTCATTCATCGCTTTAAACAAGGCAATATCCACGCTTTAAACGCCACTTTTGATAATCCAGAAAATCAGCAACTCGGTATAGTGAGTAACCCTTATGGTAATCTAAAATTTGCTTTAATTTGGCCCAACAACGCTATGGATATTACTTCTATTGCACAGCTAGGCGGTAAAACATTGGCTGTTGCTGAAGGTTGGTCCGTTATTCAACCGATTAAAGATGCCTACCCTACCATAGAGATACTTGAGGTTAACACGACCATCGATGTAGTTAACGCAGTGCTAAATGGCCAAGCGGATGTCGGCATTGAAAGTGATATAATCGTACGTAACTTACTCAATGAATATGCGCTTAGCGGCCTCAAAGTCAGTAATACATTTTCATTTGCTCAGGCAAATGTGAAATCTTCCATTCACTTACTACTTTCACACAACAAAGCAGAATTGATGCCGCTCATTAATTTAGCGATTGCTCATCTCAGTCCTGACTATTTAACTCGACTCGATGAAAAGTGGCTGAATGAAGAAGCGAATAGTCATGAAATTGGTCGAATTGTACCTTACTTATCTTATATCAATACGATGCAAAGCACGCAATTTGGCGCATTGCACCACTTTATCCATCAAGGTAAGAAGAAATTAATCTATGTTGATATGCTTAAAAGTGCGATGTCATCAGAGCAATTGATTGTTTTTGTTATCGATCAACAAACTTTATTTGCACCGGTCTATCATAGTGTCACCACCAGCAGCCTCATTACTCTGCTCGTTGTTACTATGTTATTACCACTGACTTGGTTGTGTGCATCGCCCATTGTTAAACCCATTACTGAGTTACTTGAAATGACTCACTTTATTCGAGCTCATGACTATTCTCAGGTTAAAGTGATCCCCAGTAAAGTCATCGAAGTAACGAGACTCTCATTGGCAATGAAGCGTATGGCTGATGAACTCAAACGTCATGAATACGCGCAGCGTAGTTTAATTGATTCTATCATTAAGTTGATAGCGCAAGCTATTGACGAAAAATCACGATATACCGCTGGACATTGTAAACGAGTGCCTGAATTAGGTGAAATGTTAGCCCAAGCTGCGTGTGATAGCCATGCTAAACCCTTTAAGCACTTCTCTTTTAATAATGCGCAACAATGGAGAGAATTTAAAACAGCAGCTTGGCTACATGACTGTGGAAAAATAACCACGCCTGAGCATATCGTAGATAAAGGATCAAAACTTGAATGTATTTATAATCGTATTCATGAAATTAGAATGCGCTTTGAGGTGCTATATCGCGATGCAGAAATAAAATACCTTACCTTATCAGCAAAAGACCCTGAACATTCCATTAACTATGCACACCAAAAAGCACAAACACAACAACAGCTATTTGACGACTTCGCTTTTATCGCGAACGCCAATATTGGCAGTGAGTTTATGTGTGACGCTGACAAGGCAAAAATACACACATTGGCCGCACAAACTTGGGTGCGTCATTTTGATGATAGTCTGGGTCTAGCACCATTAGAAGCACTTCGCTATCAACGGTCCTCCCCCTCAGAACTCCCTGCGGTAGAGTCATTATTAGCAAATAAGAACATACATATCGTCGAACGACTTGAACCTTATCAGTGTGCTGAACATTTTAATATTAAAATGTCGGTTCCTGATAATCTGGCCAATAGAGGGGAAATATATAATCTGTGTATATCTCGGGGTACACTTACTGCTGAAGATAGGTTTAAAATCAATGAACATATTATAAGCACCATAAAAATACTCGATAGCGTACCATTTCCTCCTGAATTGGCCAATGTGCCACGTATCGCTTCAACGCATCATGAAACAATGCGAGGCGATGGTTACCCTCGGCAACTGTCCGCAGAGGATCTCTCTATACCCGAGCGAATCTTAGCCTTAGCTGACATCTTTGAAGCACTAACAGCGGCAGATAGACCATACAAAAAAGCCAAGCCTCTAAGCGTGGCACTGAAAATACTGCATACCATGGCTATCCAGCGACATATTGATATTGATGTATTTGAGTTGTTTATTACCAGTGGCGTGTATCTAGATTACGCACGTCAATTCTTACCGCCAGAACAAATTGACGATGTCGACATTAATGCACTACTGACGATTAACGAGCACGACCAAAAAAGCGCTCGCTTCAATTAGCCCCACAAAATGCAAAAGTGATAGAGACTCAGCTCTATCACTTTCAAAAAACACGTGTACATATCAGGATTGTTGGATATATGATTCAATATCCTCTTTAAACCATTCTGTTATTAATCGTTTATCAAAGTACAATACTTCGTCTCGACCAATACGAACTCTGTCCATAAAACCCATATCTTTAATCACTTTGGATTCAGCTTGAGTAAGCACCTCACCCGCTTTATTGGTTAACTTGTAAGTTAACTTCATACGAGGAAAATGAATCGACTTTATAACCCGAATATCATGCATGTTAAAACGTACATCGCCTGCAAGGTCGATATCTTCAAATGTCATATTTAATTTATACCCATGCGGTAAGCGCGTGACAAGCTTATTTACATGCTTATCTAGTTGCCTTTGCACACGTTTATGGAATGCACCTTTTGTTTCATTTGCCGGTCTGACATCTCTATAGTCATTGAAATCTAACCACTTTATTGACACTTCACCCGCACTTACAAAAAGTGGAAAACAAGTCATTAATATCACTAAACATAGTTTGTTCATCTCTTTCTCCTATTAAGCTAACACAGTCAGTTTGCCCAAATTTTACTGAACGAAAACTTAACTTTTTGTGCTTTTACTTAGCTTTACTTGCGTTTACATTTTCATCGTATGTGTAAACGCAAATATTACCCTACCATAAAATAGACAGCGTAAAGTTTGAAAAGTATTCACACGTCACACATTTAAATATTCCAATAAATTGCCGCCTGTATTAGGGGCTGTAGATCTTTGCTGTTCTATTTTTATTCTCTTTGAGCATGCTTTTATCGCGGCGCTTAATATGTGGCCTAGTAATCTAAGCGAATATTAAGCAACAAAGAGAAAGGGGTGCTCAAAAGAACCGGTAGGCAGCGCTTGATTGGCTTTTCTACTGTGTTATCGGCTGACTCACATGGAATAACCATGCTACGCAGCCTCTGCCTTGTATAAAATCCAATCAAACTGCTGCAAAAATGAACCTGAAAGATCAACAGCCCCTAGTGAATGACAGAGCGTCACCGTCACACCATCAACTAAATCTAGCGCACAACAACATGCAACTAAATGACGAAACCACACTAAATAGCTAATACCTTTTTTTAATAAGAGTAATTACAATAAGTTAAATATGAAGTATGAGCACTGATACATAAAAAATGAGCGCTTTGCGCTCATTCTTTTATTAAAATTACATCAAGAATGCAATCAGTACCCCGGCTTATGAGGTAGCCTGAAAAACAGTGCGTACAATACGGGGATAACACCAAGCGTCAATAGTGTTGAAAACAATAGCCCCCCCATAATACTCAATGCCATCGGCTCCCACATTTCCCCTCCACCTAAATAAAGAGGAACCAGACCTAATACCGTTGTGGCAGTCGTCAATAAAATAGGCCTCATACGCGCCTGTGCTGCATTAACGATGGCCTCTATGGGTGAATCTGGTAACTCATCCAATTCAATCTTAATCCGCTCTAACAACACAATCGCGTTATTAATAACGATACCAGCGAGAGAAATAACCCCTAACAATGTCATAAAGCCAAAGAAAGATTGGCCAATCAACAACCCTGCAACAACACCTATGAACCCAAGTGGTATGGTGGCTAACACCATTGCCGATTTGCGAAGTGAATTAAATTGACCGATTAGCAATATAACAATAATTAGAACTGCAATTGGTAGCTTATCTGCGATGGATTGATTTGCTTTCCCCGATGACTCAGCTTCACCACCTAGCGCATAATCATAGCCAAACGGCCACTGTTGCTTTTGCTCATCTAGCCAAGGAGTAATTGCAGCAAACCCTTCGCTTGCCGTGATCCCTTCAACTTGTGCACCTACGACCACTGACTTTAATCTATCACGACGGAATATCTGCGCGTTTTCCCATACCACATGAATATCGGCAACTTGCTTAAGCGGAACCGAGTTTCCAGATGACTGTGAATAAACAACCATCGCCTCAAGTTTGCTAATATCTTGTCTATCTGCTGCAATTGAGCGCAAAGTAACGGGAATGATATCATCCCCTTCTCGATACTGCGTTAGCTCTAAACCACTTAAGCCGGTTTGCAGTGATGTCGCAATATCTTTACTTGATACACCCGCTCTGCGTGCTCTTGTTTGATTAATATCAATCTGTAGTTTTTTTATCGGCATCCCCCAGTCATCGCTAATTGACTTCAAACCAGGTGTTTGTCGCATTTTATCTTTTAACTGGGCAACAATTTGCATTACTTCCACGGTATCACTACCAGACACTCTAAATTCAACAGGATTTGCGATAGGCGCGCCATTTTCAATTTTCCGCTGCTTCAGTAATAAATCAGGGTGACGTGCTAGCGCATAGCCTTCAATGTTCGCCATCATTTCATCGATGATTTTATAAGAAGTCACTGACACTATCATCAGAGCGTAATTTGAACTTGTTGACTCTGGTGTGTGTGTTAACAAAAAGCGAGGACCACCATTACCGATATAACTTACCCATTTAGTGACACCTACTGGTTGCTTTTCATTCACTTGCAGTTGCGATTGTAAATAACCTTCCATATCAGAAACCAATGCTTCAGTCGTCTGCAATCGTGTACCTACAGGCAACTCCAGCTCAACTTTGAAGTAAGCGCGATCTGAGGGAGGGAAAAAAACATTTGGAATTAATTTCAAACCTTGAATGGCCAACAATAGCATGCCAATGCAAACGGCAACTGTTAGCCACC
The DNA here is from genome assembly GCF_018100885.1 of Pseudoalteromonas sp. MMG013. Taxonomy (NCBI): domain Bacteria; kingdom Pseudomonadati; phylum Pseudomonadota; class Gammaproteobacteria; order Alteromonadales; family Pseudoalteromonadaceae; genus Pseudoalteromonas; species Pseudoalteromonas sp. MMG013. Next base: position 22,319 of record NZ_JAGJEE010000013.1, read on the forward strand.
TAAACTTCAGTAGCGTATATAAAATACGCCTGTAACTGCTATAAATCCCCCCCGCATATGGGTTAACATCTTGTTTAATATTCACTTTGGTAAAATAGACACACAGCATCGGGATCATCGTCATCGCCAATAACCAAGAGCACAGTAAAGTGATCGTCACAACTTTAAAGAGTGAGGCTGTATATTCACCCGTTGATGATTCAGCAAGAAAGATTGGCAAGAATGCCGCACCGGTAGTCAGTGAAGAGACCAACAAAGGGACTTTTAATTCGTTGGCAGAATCCACAGCAGCATCTATAGCTCGCTTGCCTTTTTCCATTTGAACCATGATATTTTCTGACATAACAATGCCATTATCTACCAACATTCCCAGCGCGATGATCAATGCAGCCAACGATATTTGATCAATCGAGATATCAAAGAACGACATCACTAATATGCCAAATACCATACTCATGGGGATCAAGCTAGCAACAATCAAACCAGTACGAAAACCTAAACTAAACAACATAACTAAGGTCACAACTAAAATAGCTTGAAATAGATTAGAGACAAAATCATTGACTTTTTGTTCCACCTCTTGTGGCAGGAAAGACAACAGCTTAAACTCAACACCTATTGGGTAAACCCCCTCTAAATAGCGTATACTTTCAAGAACTTGTTCACCTAACGCTAGATTATTTCCACCTGCCCGCATTGAGATAGCCAATGTGAGTCCAGAGTCTGTTCCTACGCGTACTTTGCTTTTCGCCGGATCAACGTAATCTCGGTACACCTTAGCGATATCAGCCAAAGAAATAACTTGATCACTGCCTGGAATATTTATAATCGTTTGTGCGATATCTTCTATGGACTCAAAATTACCACTTGGCTCAAGGGCTAATGTTTCATCATCAATATACAGTGACCCACCTGGGTTAACGATATTTCTCGCCGACAATTGGTCTTTTAACTGATTTGCCGATAACCCAAGGGCCGCCAACCTAGTATTTTCAAACTCTATAAATACACGCTGCTCTTGCGTACCGTAAATATCAACCTTTGCCGCCTCTGGTAGGCGTAAAAAAGCATCTCTGACTTGCTCAGCCACTTCCTCCATTTCTCGATAACTGTATCCTTCGGCCGTTAAACCTATCACGATGCCAAAGACGTCCCCAAACTCATCATTTACGATAGGTGTTTGCGCTCCATTGGGTAAATCTCCTTCAATACTTTGAATTTTTCGTCGTAGGTTATCCCAAATAGGCCGCATATCCTTGTAGCTTTCTTTGATATTCACACTAACAATTGACACACCCGTTTTTGAAGTACTGGTAATAAAGTCTAACTCGGGGATTTGTTGCGCCACCTTTTCAATTTGATCAGTGACCAGCTCTTCAACACGCTGTGGACTCGCACCTGGAAATTGCGTAACCACTTGTGCAGTACGAATGATGAAACCTGGGTCATAATCTTTTGGCATGTTATTAAAAGCCGATAAGCCAAATAGTAACAATGCGGCAAAAATAACCCACGCAGTTCGGTTATTCTCTAATGCTAAACGCGTTATATTCACTATACACCCTCACTGAATTTTACAATTTGCCCTTGCGTTACTTTACTCATACCTGCAGTAACTACATGCACACCTTCCGTCAAACCGGAAATTACCGTAAATCCAAATGGTGTAATATCACCAACATTTATAGGCGTTTTAACTACTTTTCCTTTACCTTGCTCAACACTTGTTACTGTCCAAACAAAGTTACCGCTGCTATCTTTTAATACCGTTTTAATTGGCACATAAATTTTGTTTTTCTGACCTTTTCGTACACTGGCCATGACTCGAGCTGTCATGCCTGGGAGCACGTTATAGCCCGCAGGAGGAAGCATACTCAATGTCACCTCATAGGTTTTTGTCACATCATCGGCTTGTGTACTTACTTCAACAAAACTCAACGGAAACTGTTTCCCAGGTATCGCAGCAAACTCAGCAAATATTTGTGCTGGCGTTTCTTTTGATACTCTCACCATCATACTTTCTGGCACATTAATTTTTAGGTTAATACGCTCAATATCCTGTAACGTTGCGATTGTTTGCTTCGCCTGGACCTCTTCAAATTTTTCTATATGTGTTCGTGCCACCACCCCACTAAACGAGGCATGCAACATCGTATAGTCCAAATTATTATTCGCTGTTGCCAGCTTACTTTTTGCACTGGCAAACTGTGCTTTTAGCTGATCATAATCCGCTTGAGAAATAGTACCCGAAGTTATGAGTTGCTTTGCCCGCCCAAAATCAGCTTCAGCTTTATCAAATGCTGCTTGAGCTTCATCTAAGGCTAATTTATAGTTGGTATCGTCCAGCTGAGCAATCACGTCGCCTTTTTGAACCTCCTCACCTTGTTTGAACAATAAAGAGATAACTTCTCCCGCGACTTTAAAAGATAAGTCAGCCGTATTTGCCGCATCCACCACTGCTGGAAACTCTTGCAGAGGACCATCATGATGAACAGCCACAGTCATCACTCGCACAGGTCTAAGTACCGGTTCGTCACTCTGTTGAGTCACTTGCTCACTGCATGCGCTAACCATCGCTAATAAAATGCCGGAAAACAACACGTGTTTAGTTCGTTTATAATTCATATTGGGCTCCTAGTTTTGCGCCATTTTATTTTTTGTCATACTGCTAACAAAGTTGTTAACCCAAATATCCAATACAGCTTTCACCGCTTGGACATTTTCTTCGCCATTCGCTTTAATGACCGCTTCAAGTTGCTTGCTGGCCGTCATCATAAATACAGGTTCAATTTGCTCAGCAATATAGAAAGCTGACTCTAAAGATACTGAAGTAACCACTTCGGTTTGCTCTGTCGCAGCTAAGTACGCGCTTTTACCAGCGTTGTAAACAAGCTTAACGGGAACAAAATCTCGCACATCTAACGATGTTTCTTGAAAATCAATATTCGTAAAGGCACCTTTTACAACCAATGTATTCTCGCTGAGTACCGATGGTTTAATGGTAACGACTTGGTAATATGGTGACAGCTTCTTTTGCAACTGAGATTGCATATAATGACTTAACTTAATTATATGAGATTGATTAATCGATAAAAATTCTGCGTTATCATTCGCGTTTAGCCACACTTCAAACTTCGGCAAGTAGATGGTGTTGATTTTCTGCATTCGCGCTTTATTCAGTTGAGGCGAACGGTACATTAACACATCAGGGTATTCTTCATTTGGTTTAAGTAATTGATAATCTTCTAAGAACCCAGTTTGTGTGTGTTGCACCGAACTACATGCACTAACAAACAAGCCAAAAAGAATGATACATATCATACGAATGAGAGGCATATAAAAGCTCCATTTAGAACACTTAATAACAATTGCACTATAAAAACATCAATTAGCTTATCCATACATGACGTAAATGTACGTATTTGCAAATAAATGTAACCTAGTCGATTAAATTGTAAGTATAGAGATAAGGTAGAAAAAAAGAGACGAGAAGTCTATGAGTATATTTAGTATGGGTTGAGTATGTGCTGCAAATTGATCCCCAGTGTGATCGTGTGTTTACCTTCGAGTATTACCACTTTTATTACCAAAAAGCAGCTCTATTGAGCTGCCCAAACCTTAGTAAATGAATTAACAGATACCTGTAATATTACACACTTGATCAGGCCCTGGTGCCGAAAAGCAATCAGCTGAACAAGCTTGTGATTCAACTGGACAGCGATAAGATTGGTAACTGCTACCACCGGCTATATTCGGTGTCATATGATCTGCAATTGCAGTGCTATCTTTGGTCAAGGTTTTTAATTGCGTTTTTTTTAGTTTGATATTCATTTGTTATTCCTTTTATTTTTCCTTGGATATAAATATTTTCATATCCCCCAATTCAAAATTACAGATAAAAGGAACAAAAAACAACAAAAAATATACAACTAGTACAAATAAACACCTAGCCGTCACATCCTCTATCAGCTAGCCACTTATCATACCCCTCTTTTTTATTATCAATACCCTAACATCGCAACCAAACTGATCATATCAATATGAATTGTATTACCCCTTTTCTTTCCAGTTTGCTTTAACCTGCAATGATAATTTATTAATGGTAACCTTTTGAATATAGAGTGTGGGACTACACCCCCTTAATATTCAGAATGTTAGATTACTTTTAAATGATACGTAATGGTGTCGTACCAACAAACTTAATCGGTATTGCGTCAAACGCTTAGTGTTAGCATGACACCATACCACCAAATAAAATTGCATTAATATCAAACCGTTGCAATATTTAACTTGGTAGTAATTGCAAGTATGCTAAAGTGCTTTTTCGTTAAATGTACATTTTAATTATTCATTTTCTTTCTTAATAGAGGCTATATGGCAGAGCAATATTGGATTGGTGACTTCTTTATTGACGTTTCTAGAAATCAAATTACCAAAAGTATGCAACCTCAAGTCATTGCACCCAAAGCATTAGCTGTTTTGACCTACTTAGCTGAGAATCAAGGCCAAGTTGTCAGCCATGACGCACTATTAAGCGCTGTTTGGCAAGATACCATTGTATCCACTAACACACTCCAAAGAAGTATCGCACAATTGAGAAAAGCATTAGGGGATGATGGTAAAGGTCAGGCTTATATTAAAACCCATGCCAAACAAGGATACAGTTTAGAATGTGAAGTAAAGTGGCATAAAGATGCTCAACCCACAACATGGCTGGTAAGTAACCCAAGTCCCATACAAGACAATCACACTGATACCGCATTAGTGAATAAATCGCCCATTACTGATGTCGAGTGCATGCACACAGTACATGACGAACCAAGTGAACATAGTCATGATCCACACCCTTTATCACGCTTGAAGCGCATTTCTCTACCACTTATGCTTTGCATCATCATGCTCATGACTATCGGATACTTCTCGTATACTGCTCAGCAACGCCCAACACTCTCTTTTTCTGAGCTGCGCGCATTAACCGCCACCGACAATAAAGAAAGCGCAGGTATTTATTCACCGGATGGCCAATACATTGTTTTTCATCGTTATTCACAAGCCTACTGCGTTAACAATATTTGGGCTAAAAATATCGAAACACAACAAGAGTTTCGGTTAACCAAAAACTTAGATACATTTGGTAGCCATAGTTTTTCCCATGATGGTAAAACATTGGCTTTTATTCAAAAAATTGACTGCAGCAAACCTATCACTCAAAAAAAATGCTATAAGCTTATGAGTTTGGATTTTCACGAAGCCATTAAGTCTGCTCAATCGCCCCGTCAAATGATGGAATGCAATAACTCAGAAATAAGAACGCCAAGATGGCTAAATAATAATGCCATCGCCTTATTACAAAAAACGTCAGATCGTTGGAAGTTAATTAACTATTCCGTCAGTGACAATACCACTGAAGTTATCTATGAACTCACAAGTGGAAACATAATCTATTATGATTACTCTGTAGCTGACGACCTCTTTGCAGTCACCACGGTGCATGAGGATGGTCATTACTATATAAAAATCTTAGCCACTGATGGACACCTTATTTCCAGTCATCGCATTAAAAAGCCACCTGGAATAAAAAGCTTTAGATTTATTACCCCGAACTTCTCCCCGCTTAAAGAACAACTCGTTTTTAGTACGGGTAAGCAATTGTTTACCTTGAGCTATGATGGTGAAGTACGTCAAGTAAGCTTACCTTTGGATGAACCGATGGGCACGCCCATATTCCATCCGAATGGGGAGCGTATGTTAGTCATTAAAGGATACTACGACAGTGATATCGCCACAAAATCACTGTCTCCAATAGCACAAGAAAACGACCCGTCCATTATTGAACGCTCCAACGTCGGAGAAGCAAATGCTGTGCAACAGCCTTATGGTGAATTGATAGCCTACCGTTCTGAACGCTCTGGTGAAGATCAAATTTGGTTAACTGATGGCAACCACTCAAGACAACTCAGTCGGTTCCCTATGGACACCTATATTTATGGTATTGATTGGTCAGCCGATGGCCAGAGCCTGTTGGTTAATGCCAATAATGCCTTAGTAAAAATCGAGCTTAATTCAGAACATCACCCTTATGTCTTCCCTTTTCAAGTACGACAGCTTTTTCAGTGGGACAGCGATGCGCATAAGGCTTTAGCGCTCGTAAGAGTAAAAGGTATCATAGAGTTTGCAGAGCTTAATTTAACCGACTCGACAATGCGGATCCTCACCGATAAACCTGTTTATTGGGCTGTAAAGAGTGACAATGGTACGCTTGTCTATCTAGACCATATGGAGCGATTTTGGCGCTCTGGACCTATTGAAGATACAACCATTGACGCCCTGAATAATCAAGGTAGCGATACTTATCGCTTTGTAATACAAAACAATACGCTTTATGGCGTTAACGATGACCTACAATTGTGGTCGTACTCACTTGAAGAAAACCAGTTTAAACACATTGGAGAATTACCTAAAACCTTAGATTATTTAACCGATATCAATCAAACCCAGCTTTTTATGACTTTGAGAATTTCAGCAAAAAAAGAAGTGGCTGAACTTCTTTTAAAATAATGGAGCCGTCGTATAAGGCGATACGCTTGAATGTAAAAAAGCCCAAGCAAAAGCTTAGGCTCTTTTACATGTAGTAATACGTAAAATAACTGACTAAAAGACAACTGTCTCTGAGCCTATTCACGATAAACTTACCAGTTTATCTCTACATAATATGATTCATTTGATAACCAGATGCTTACCCGCTCTACATTGGCCGCAAATAAAGTCAGGGCTTGTTTCAATTTTTTTTCTTCAACCTCATGACTATTAAATACCACACTCACACTTGAAAGTTCTTGCTCACTACTCACTTTCATCGCGTTTGAGATACGGTTAGTAATTTCATCAATCTGCATATCACATTCTCATCAGTAAACTGTACTTTATAATTGCTGCCCTCAAGAACCCATTATAGGCACAATTCAAGTCCAGCGACACTAAGTTACTAAGTTACTAAGTTCATTACTACCGATTTTTTCATTTTTAGCAATAAAGTTAATATTTTACCTTTTTGGGATAGCGCTTCCAAAGCCATCATTCTTATTTGCTGAATGTATTTTCTCGCCTGCATCATGGTGCTTTTTTAATCGATGTGCACTTAAAAATACACATAAGGCCCATGTCCTTCATTTTCTGCTTTTCTTTTTTTACCCTATTCACCAGGCCTTTCATTTTGTTTGATCATTATTTAATGGCCTTTTCTAAGCTGTAAATCAAGGTGCCAGAAAATACTAAAACTGGCCATAAGTAGGTGACGCTTTAGCTAATTAAGATACAGCCAAACATATCGCGAAATGACTGTTGCCTATTAGTTGGCGGTTTATTATTTTACTAAACTGCTCGCATATTTCATCATCTAAGTCGTTCAATAAACAGCGTCCTCCCTATTAACTCCAAAGTTCAAGCTCTCTCTATTTGCTAGCTTTTAATGATGAACAATGCTGTTTTCGAAACTCCCTCGGGCTCAACCCCACCTCTTGTTTAAATGCTTTATAAAAGGAAGACCTAGCATTAAATCCAACTTCAAGTGCCACTTCCAAGATGGTACTTTTATTTTCTAAAATTTTAGGCTTAGCTGCTTCAATACGCCATTGATTAATAAAATCAAAAAAGTTTGTTGATAACGTTTCATTGAGTGTTTGAGAAATGTAATTTGGTGAAATGGTAAGATGCCGTGATAGTTTCTGTAACGATAATGTCGAATCTAAATATAGCGCTTCGGTTTTCATTACATCATTCATTTTGATAGCAATTCGATTAGCCTGCTCAACACTCAGCGCTGAACGTTGATACTTTTTATTTTCTCTCTCTGCTAACGCTATCTTATTAACCTTTATTGCCTCAACGCGTTCGTTACACTCTAGCCTATCTTCACCTTGACACAATTCGCGATCACTCTCTTCCTCATATTCCAGTAAGCCAGATTTTTGCTGCAAACCATAATGAGCCGCGCTCCAAATTAATAGCAATGACAACACAGCCTCAGCTCTAACATTAAATAGCAAGCTATTCATTACATTAGAATAAAAGGCAGTCGACAGGATCAAAAGCCAAATACTCCCCGCTATGAAAAGCAGCCAATTTAACTCTTTTCCCTCATGATTTGAAAAAGTATCTTTTAATCTCTTTTTATAAAGAATTAAACGGCGCACAATAAGGTAAGTGGTATAAATACATTGCCCGAGCCAAAGCACCATAATGACTAATAAGCTAATACTAACAACAATCCCGATAGGGGTTGTCGCATCCAGATCATCAATAAATAGTGCCGTATGTTCCTCCTTTGATAGCAAAAACATCATCGCGCTCACTAACAACCCAGGTAAAAGCAATGCAAAGTGGCGGCTATGAGCACGATTTATTTTCCACCGCTGGTGCGAAGTTATTCCTTCAACATAAAGCCATAAACACGGACATAACAACAACAAAGTAGGAAACGCCAATGCACTAAAAACCTGATACTCTTCCAAAAATTGAATACGTACAATCGGCACCATGGCTAAAACACCACATGCTAATAGAAACAATGCGAGTGGTAAATTTACAGGTAAATGCTTCACCTTCCCAAGTAATACTGGAACGCTTAACAACACCTGCCCAACCATTACTAAAGTCAATACCAGTATTACTGGATCAATCAAACCTTACGCCCTACTAAAATAGCAATAAAAACAAAGTACTGATTATATTTATTTTAATTAAAATAAACATAAAAATGTCCACGCTTGCAGTCAAAGATGACAATAAAAGTTAAAAGCTATACCAAGGTAACCTTCAGCGAACATGACAATCTTAAACATTATATGTGAGCAGCCTTAATGATGCTCAATCAATGCACACCACTTTTCCAGTTTATTTAGTCGCTTACTTAGATTAGTGATTAGCGCTTAATAACAATTAAAAGAGGGAGTTGTAAGTGTAGACTGGGCAATAAAAAACCCGAATATTGCTATTCGGGCTTTTTATTACATGATTTTAACTACAGATATTTGGGTTAAAACCCGCTTACATCATGCCGCCCATATAGAGCTTAAGCTGTTATTTTTATAAAATTATTAACATGGGAGAAAGTGGCGATAGCCCACTTTATACCCCTAGGGTGAAATAAAGAATAAATTTATTTATTTTTCATCCGCGTCTCTATGTCAACTGAGCGGCAAATGGTGCTACCAAAAAAGACAATTAACACTTTTGTCGTTGCATAATAATTCACAACCAAACATAAATTGAAATAAACTAAAAATCAACTTTGTACTTTTCGATTTTATAGTTGAATATACTCAAGAAAATATTTAACGTGTCGATAACAAGTTAAGATTGCAAAGTACAAGGAAAAAAGTATGGAAATTGGTACACAGGGTGGTAATTTGGTACAATCAGCCGCCCCTCCCGTTAGCAAGGGGCAAGCGTCACCACAAAGCAGTAAAGCTGAACTGTCAAATCAACAAGGGATGCTTGCAGACGTCTATCATAAAAACTCCGTCAAAGATCCTACACCAACTTATGATCGACCCGTCTCCATATCATCTAGCGATGAAGTTGTAAAAAAAACGGTAGATGAAGCGCTTGATGATATCGCGCTTGCAACCGTTCACCTGTACACACCAGGCGGAGATCTTTCTCAATCAGTTGAGCGAATGACTAAGCAATACGAAAATATTATTTCTGAGCTGAATGAACAGCAACCACAGCTAACAAATAAAGATTGGGGCATTTCGATAACGGAATCTGGCGAATTACAAGTTACAGGCTCTTTAACGGAAGATGAGCGAACATTGGTAGAGCAAACTTTAAATGGAAACGATGAGTTTGTTGCCGCTGCGAATGAGTTTAAGTCTAGCTATTTGAAGTATATTGATATGGAAGTACGTGGCTGGGCAAAATATGACGTTAACAAAGAAAACTTTTCGCAAGTTTTTGATCTTAAAGATATGTTAGGGAGTTCAAAGGCCGATGATGAGTTTAAAAGCGCATGGGGTTACGAAAGTAATTGGATGCAGTTGCACGATAATATTTCTGCGCAACTGAATAGTAAAGCAAGTAAATACTGATAGACAAAGGGCTTCTAAACAACATAGAAGCCCTCATATTGTTATGATGGGTTACTAGAAATCAGATCTTGATCACAAATGTGGCCAAAGTAAACATAAGGTACATTGTCACCGCCAATACCGATGGTATCTAATCTATCTTTCTCATCTAGACCTCTGTTTGTTGGAATGTCTATGCGCCATAGGCCCACTTCAACATCAGAGCGCCATTCATTTTTATACCCAAAGCTATATTCGGTATGTTCAATGCCTGTCGCATTTGAGTGACAAGCGCCTAGGCTGATTTGCTCTGAGATAGCACCGTTGCTATCGGAGTTTACTTTGTAAGTTGTCAAAGTGTTCTGAGGATCATTGACATTTTTAATAAAGGTGAATTGTGCGACAGCTCCTTCAATTGGTGCGCCCGTTGTATCTTTGAGTATCAATGACCAGTTTAACTGTCTATATGCTTGCGTTGTAAGATATGGACCTGAGTACTTTCTTACCGAATAAGGAATGCGATTAACGTTACTCTCACCCGTAATAACATGGTTGCTAAAAGATGCGACTATAGATGCGATGTTAAGCGTATAGTTATTTTCTGGGTTAGCTGGTAACGCTTTATTCGCGCTGACTCTTAAATTAATTGACTGGTTTTCTTGTAAATCAGAAATGATTCGATAGGTATTAGGTGTTACAGGCACCCATCCATTATTATAAATTTCAATAACATATTCATCACTTAAACCATCAAAAAAGCTCAGTGATAAATCTTGACCTCTTACCGCAGTAAATTGATAATAATCAACATCGTTAATACTGTCCATATTACCAGTAATCGAATTTTGCCTGTCTGGCAGTACCGTTGATAGAGCCAAAGTATCGTTAAACTCGTAAGGGTCTAGGTCGTTAGCTACTGCCGCTCCAAAGTTATATGCTGCCCCATCGGACTCAACAACTTCCATAAACCAGTAATAGTGTCCTGGTTCCGTGAGTGCTACAACTACTTCATCTTGGTTATCAGGATTTGCTGAGCTACCGATTGCTGTAAACGTATTATCTAGATTATGTTTGATAATACTTAAATTCACATTAGTTCCTTGAGACTGACCTACTAACAAGGCTGTAGTCTTGCTTCTTTCAGTAATTTCAAAGTGATAACATACATTATCTCCGGCAGTAGAGTTGCTAAGTGTATATAAGTTCCCAGTAAGGAGCGTTGGACAGGCTGGTGTAATTGTATTAGTCGTTTCTGATTGAACTGACCCCCTAGAAAAACGTTTAGTTTGCATAGCCACAGCAGGGGTGTTTAAATCGTTATTAATAAATTTATTAACCTGCCCTGCATTTTCCAAATCGTGGTCAATGGCAAGAGTATGCGTTGAAGCTAGAATTGAGAAAAGAGAAAGCGAAAGTGCATGTTTTTTCATATTAAATATCCTTTTTAAATTTATATTGCGCAAACAAAATAAACATAAATTTAAAAGTTTGCAATTGTTAATTTTCAACAAATAACCTTCGTTTAATATAGTTCTCCGAATTCAGATAGAGCTGGGCCCCATTGGTTGGTAGTTTTTAGAATTCTTTGTTATTTCATTAGAATACAACTAAGGGGAATGACACGTGAGCAAAGAATTAGATTGAGACAAAGCAGTTGAAGCCCTGCGTTCAGGCCAAGACCTAACCGGTAAAGATGGCTTTTTAACGCCCCTTATCAAGCAAATAACAAATTATTTATCTAAGTACGTGTGCTAAATTTTTGGGAGCTTTTCTGATAATAAACACACCACTCATGGTTCAAAGGTGAGAAGAGATCAACTAGTTAAACTAAAGCCACTAGCTAGAGAAAAGTAGTATTTTAGGGAGCAACGCCAATTCATGCTGTCCCTATGTTATTTGATCTGTCACTTAATTCCTATTAAACAGACAAGTGGGCGTTAAATCGATACCCCACTTTATACCCCTAAAATGATCACGCTTGAGCAAATTACATACACAAAAAAACCCTAACATCAAACTGTTAGGGTTTTTCTAAAAAGCGAACTGGGCCGATTTTTACTACATCATACCGCCCATTCCACCCATGCCGCCCATGCCGCCCATATCTGGTGCTGCTGGTGCTGCTTCTTGTGGAATTTCTGCAACCATTGCTTCAGTGGTGATCATAAGACCTGCAATCGATGCTGCAAATTGTAGTGCAGAGCGAGTTACTTTAGTTGGGTCAAGAATACCCATTGCAATCATATCGCTGTATTCGCCATTTGCCGCGTTGTAACCGTAGTTACCTTCACCACCTTTCACGTTGTTAACAACAACAGACGCTTCATCACCCGCATTTGATACGATTTGACGAAGTGGTGCTTCCATCGCACGAAGTGCTACTTTAATACCGTGGTTTTGGTCTTCGTTGTCACCTAGTAGTTCTGTAAGCTTGTTCGCTACACGTACTAGCGCAACACCACCACCAGGTACCACACCTTCTTCAACCGCTGCACGTGTTGCATGTAATGCATCTTCTACGCGGTCTTTTTTCTCTTTCATTTCAACTTCAGTCGCTGCACCAACTTTAATCACTGCAACACCGCCAGCAAGTTTCGCCATACGCTCTTGCAGCTTTTCTTTGTCGTAGTCTGACGTTGCTTCTTCAATTTGTGCTTTAATTTGTGAAACACGACCGTCGATACCGTCTTGCTCACCTGCACCATCAATGATGGTTGTGTCATCTTTAGTGATAACAACGCGCTTAGCAGTACCTAAGTCTTCAATCGTTGATTTCTCAAGCTCTAGACCAATCTCTTCAGAGATAACAGTACCACCAGTTAGAGTTGCGATGTCTTGTAGCATTGCTTTACGACGATCACCAAAGCCTGGCGCTTTAACCGCAGCAACTTTAACGATACCACGCATGTTATTGACTACCAGAGTTGCCAGTGCTTCACCTTCAAGGTCTTCAGCAATAATAAGTAATGGCTTACTTGTTTTAGCAACCGCTTCTAAAGTAGGAAGTAATTCACGAATGTTCGAAACTTTCTTATCTACTAAAAGAATCAGTGGGCTATCTAGCTCAACAGCGCCTTTTTCTGCGTTATTAATGAAGTAAGGAGAAAGATAACCACGGTCGAACTGCATACCTTCAACAACATCCAGTTCATTTTCTAGAGATTGACCTTCTTCTACTGTGATAACGCCAGACTCACGGCCTACACGCTCCATTGCATTGGCAATGATTTCACCAATTTCTTTATCTGAGTTTGCAGAGATAGTACCTACCTGAGCAATGGCTTTAGTATCTGCACATGGCACTGATAATGTTTTAAGCTCAGCAACCGCAGCAATAACTGCTTTATCGATACCACGCTTAAGGTCCATTGGGTTCATACCCGCAGCAACGGCTTTTAAGCCTTCGTTTACGATAGACTGAGCCAATACTGTTGCTGTCGTTGTACCGTCACCTGCTGCATCATTTGCTTTAGATGCAACTTCTTTTACCATTTGTGCACCCATGTTCTCAAACTTGTCTTCAAGTTCAATCTCTTTTGCAACAGATACACCATCTTTAGTGATAACTGGTGCGCCAAATGACTTGTCTAAAATAACGTTGCGGCCTTTAGGACCTAAAGTAACTCGTACTGCGTTCGCTAGTGTGTTTACACCCGCAAGCATCTTTGTGCGTGCGTCGTTTGCAAAGAATACTTCTTTTGCTGCCATGATTAAATTCCTCTAAATTTGAATGCTTTGAAAGTTGAAAAGTAGGGTTAGCCTACAATGCCTAAGATGTTGTCTTCACGCATGATCAGGTACTCTTGACCTTCGATCTTTTCAGTTTTTTCAACGTAAGAACCAAACAGTACTGTGTCGCCTGCTTTTACTTCTAGAGCTCTTACTTCGCCATTGTCTAAAACACGGCCGTTACCCACAGCAACCACTTCACCGCGTGTTGATTTTTCTGCAGCAGAGCCAGTTAATACAATACCACCAGCAGATTTTGTTTCTTCTTCAAGACGCTTGATGATTACACGGTCATGTAAAGGACGAATATTCATAAAATTTGTTCTCCTAACAGTTTCTGCACATAACAGAAAAAAAGTTCATTTTCAGTTGCCATCATTAATGGGGATGGCATTTTTAAAATCCAAGTAAAAATTGTAATTTTTTTAATCTTTTCGCTGATACTCGCCTTCAATTGTGCTTGATTGCTCTTGCACACCTTCCGGTTTATCAAACGATGATTGTGGTTGCTCAAATGGATTTTGTTGCGCATGATGCGAAAAGCCATCTTGCTGAGCAGACATTTTTGCATGCATTTGCGCACCAATTTGTTTCACCAGTGCATTCGCTAAGTGCACTCGAATAGCGGGCGTTAATAACATAAAACCGATTACATCAGTCATAATTCCCGGCGTCATCAACAAGACGCCAGCAATGATCACACATAAGCCACTGAATAACTCACTTGCAGGCATTTGCCCTTGCGCCATTTGCCCTTGCACATTTGAGAATGCACTGAGACCTTGTTTTTTTACCAACTTGGCACCCAATACCGCAGTCAATACCACCAATGCAATGGTTGCGACGCCACCAATAACATCGCTAACTTGAATCAACAACGCAATCTCTATAATGGGAACAACAATAAACAGCACAAATAAAATTCGAAACATACTTTCTCCTAATTCCTATGAAAGATAAATATGGGTGACAAGGTCTCATTTCAAGCCAGCGCAATCTGCTTGGGAATTTTGAGTCTATCCGCTACTATGAGGCTGATTCAAACGACCCAAATATAATGTCTCTATGATGCCATATTTATGAGTATGATTTAACTCACTGTGTCTATCATATCCACATTCATATGCAGGCTTAATAAATAATTGATTTCATTCAATGTAAAAGGGAACATTTCTTTCACATTGAGGTCTGCCATAGATATGGCAAAAGTTAAGTAACACGCAATATAACATCTGTGTTGTTACTCACACACAATCAGATAACATCACACCTTAATGCCAAGCATTCGCAATGTGCATAAGTCGTTACTGATATAGATGAGGTACTCAATAAATGAGATTGTTGGTTTTTCTTTTTTCTTTACTGTGGTTACTGCCAGTACATGCATCAAATACTGTCTTGGATAGCTTACTTGCACCTAAGCAAGATACGTTTTTACCCGTTGATGAAGCGTTCAAGTTTGACTTTGATCAACAAGGCAACATCCTATTTATTGGCTGGGAAATTGAACCTGGTTACTACATTTATCAAAAAAAGATTGAAATTATTGCCAAAGAGGCGTCTATTTCAGTGCCTGAGCTCGCACCAGGTCAAGAGATTGAAGATGAATTTTTTGGCAGAACGCAAGTGTATTTTGATTCATTCTCAGTGGTATCTAAACTTAGTGCCATACAAGACAATGCTGTTGTTAAAATTCGCTATCAAGGCTGCGCCGAGGCTGGCTTATGCTACCCACCAGAAGTCATCACAGTGCCACTTACACCGCTATTGACTGAATCTGATGCAAACACCACGAACACAACCCAGGAAGCGCCACTCAAGGATGCTAACACTCTCAACAGTAGCGATGATTTATCATTTACGGAGCAACTCGCCCAACAAAGCTTTTTAACTAATTTGGCGATCTTTTTTGTGGTTGGTGTTGGCTTGGCATTTACACCCTGCGTTTTTCCTATGTTTCCCATTTTGTCGAGCTTAATTGCAGGACAACAAGGGCTATCAACTAAAAAGGCATTTCGATTATCATTTGTTTATATCCAAGGTATGGCTGTCACCTATGCCGCTTTGGGTTTAGTGGTTGCCGCACTAGGTGGTCAAGTGCAGGGTTATATACAGCATCCCGCCGTGTTAATTAGTTTCAGCTTATTGTTCGTATTATTAGCCATGTCGATGTTTGGTTGGTACGAAATTAAACTACCCAGCGGTATGATGAATAGACTGACCTCTGTCAGTAACAAACAACAAGGCGGGAGCTATTTAGGTGTATTTTCTATGGGTGTATTATCTGGTTTAATCGCCTCACCTTGCACAACGGCGCCTTTGTCCGCAGCATTACTCTATGTTGCACAAAGTGGTGACTATGTTGTTGGCGGTGTAACCTTATATGTTCTCAGCCTAGGTATGGGGCTGCCCTTACTATTACTCGGTACATCAGGCGGTAAACTATTACCAAAAGCTGGCGGCTGGATGGAGCAAGTCAAAACCCTATTCGGATTTATCATGTTAGTGGTGCCATTGATCTTGCTTGAGCGTATTTTAGCGTTTGACACTATTTTACTCATGGCCGCGGGCTTAATGGCCGCAACAGCGCTGTATTTACATTATTGGCAAAGCACGCAAACCGCGGGCAAGCTCAAAACTCTACTTTGGGCACTCGCAAGTGGTTTACTATTAACAAGTGTATTAACAGCCAAGCACGTTATGCTTCCGAGTCAAAATGCGTCAGTACAATCCACTGAAGTAGCCGACAAAAAAGGATTTACCCTACTCGCTGATTTGGCAGCGCTTAAAGTTGCCACCAAAGAAGCAAACGATAACGGCCAAATTGCGATGGTCGACTTGTATGCTGACTGGTGCGTAGCCTGTAAAGAATTTGAAAAATACAGCTTCCCTGCAGATAACGTCCAAGCTGAGTTTAAACACTTCTCGCTATTGAAACTTGATCTCACCGACACAAATGATACCAGCATTGAGATCATGGAAGAGTATACGGTATTCGGATTACCCAGCATTTTATTTTTCGACAAAGAGGGTAATGAAATGCCCGAACTACGAGTAACAGGCTTTTTAGGTGCCGATGAATTTTCTGCTCACTTAAAAAAAGTACGTAACGCGCTACAATAAACTCTCTAAAGGTTAAGCAAACGCTTAACCTTTTTCCCTTCAAGCCTCTCTCATTAGACCAGTATTTTGCTGCTATTTACCCCGAACTCTCTATAATAGTCTGCGAACGTGAGAAAAAGTTGCTATTTCTCGTTGAACAGCTTAAGTTAACTAACATCATAAGCTAAATTATTCGTTAGTTTTAAATTTAAGGGAATTTCACGCATTATGTCTACACAGTTAAAGATTTTAGTCTTAAATGGCCCAAACTTGAACATGTTAGGTCGCCGCGAGCCTCATAAATATGGTACGCAGACTTTAGACGATATTATGCAGCCCCTAACGAATTATGCACAGCAACAACATGTGACACTGACGCACCTGCAAAGCAATAGCGAAGCAGAGCTCATTAATGCAATACATGACGCTTGGCAAAACATTGATGCCATTATCATTAACCCAGCCGCTTTTACACATACCAGTATAGCGCTGCGCGATGCATTACTCAGTGTCTCGATACCTTTTTACGAAGTGCATATTACGAATGTATATGCACGCGAATCCTTCCGTCATAAATCGTACTTTTCCGATGTGGCGCAGGGAGTAATATGTGGATTAGGCGCAATGGGCTATCACGCAGCGTTAACAGCAGCGATTAGCCAATTGCACAGCGAAAATAACTCAAATTAACTAACAGGCGGGTCATTGTATGGATATTCGCAAGATCAAAAAACTTATCGAATTAGTAGAAGAATCAGGGATTGCTGAACTGGAAATCACTGAAGGTGAAGAATCAGTACGCATTAATCGCTTTAGCAGCGCACCTGTTGTTGCTGCACCGCAACAATTTGCTGCACCAGCTCCAGCTGCACCAGCTGCACCAGCCGCACCAGCAGTAGATGCACCAGCTCCAGCTGCGCCTGCAGGTCATCAAGTTCTTTCGCCGATGGTTGGTACTTTCTATTCAGCCGCTTCCCCTGAAGCACCTTCATACGTTGAGGTAGGCACTAAAGTAAACGTTGGTGATACACTTTGTATCGTAGAAGCCATGAAAATGATGAACCAAATCGAAGCTGACAAAGCGGGGGTAGTTAAAGCGATCCTTGTAGCAAATGGCGACCCTATTGAATTCGACCAACCGCTATTCATCATCGAATAATCACGCACTCAGAAGGCAAACGCTATGTTAGATAAAGTAGTCATTGCAAACCGAGGTGAAATTGCACTTCGTGTATTGCGTGCCTGCAAGGAACTTGGGATTAAAACTGTCGCTGTGCATTCTACAGCTGACCGTGATCTTAAGCATGTCTTGCTTGCAGATGAAACCATTTGTATTGGTAAACCAGCAGCGACCGAAAGCTATTTAGACATTCCGCGTATTATTGCAGCCGCAGAAGTAACTGATGCCGTCGCAATTCACCCAGGGTACGGATTCTTATCTGAAAATGCTGATTTTGCAGACCAAGTTGAGCAAAGTGGTTTCATTTTCATCGGCCCTACAGGCGATACTATTCGCATCATGGGTGATAAAGTTGCCGCGATTGAAGCGATGCGTAAAGCCGGAGTACCTTGTGTACCAGGCTCAGATGGTCCTTTAACGGAAGATCAAGAACGTAACGTTCAGATAGCAAAACGCATCGGTTACCCTGTTATCATCAAAGCCGCAGGCGGCGGTGGTGGTCGAGGTATGCGTGTGGTACGCAGCGAAGCTGAATTAATTGATTCAATTGCTCTAACGCAACAAGAAGCCAAGCAGTTCTTTGGTAATGGCATGGTTTACATGGAGAAATTCCTAGAGAACCCTCGTCACATCGAAGTACAAGTGCTGGCTGATGGCCAAGGTAATGCCGTTCATTTAGGTGAGCGTGATTGCTCAATGCAACGCCGCCATCAAAAGGTCGTTGAAGAAGCACCTGCACCAGGTATTACCGAAGAAATGCGCAAATTCATTGGTGAACGTTGTACGCGTGCATGTATTGAAATTGGCTATCGTGGTGCGGGAACTTTTGAGTTCTTGTATGAAAATGGCGAGTTCTATTTCATTGAAATGAATACGCGAATTCAAGTTGAGCACCCTGTTACTGAAATGGTGACTGGTGTCGACTTGATCAAAGAGCAGCTAAAAATTGCAGCGGGGCAACCTCTTTCATTTACTCAAGATGATGTGGTGATCCGTGGGCATGCTGTTGAATGTCGTATCAACGCAGAAGACCCTGATTCTTTTATTCCATCTCCAGGTAAAATCACACGATTCCATCCTGCTGGTGGGTTAGGGATCCGCTGGGATAGTCATATATACGCAGATTACACTGTACCACCGCATTATGACTCTATGATTGGTAAGCTTATCACTTATGGCGAAAACCGCGATGTGGCTATTGCACGTGCACGCAATGCGTTAAATGAGCTTGTGATTGACGGTATCAAAACCAATACGCCATTGCATAAGAAAATATTGGCTGATGAAAACTTCCATAATGGTGGCACTAACATCCATTATTTAGAGAAGAAACTCGGTATTGCCTAATTTCACCACCCTAAAAAGCCAGCCCCGATGCTGGCTTTTTTGTTTTTAAAACCGGTATTACGCTGAAATTGAAGAAAAATTAACCGTTTGATTTACAGATAGTTAAATTTATTACATTTACTAGTGACAAGGCTTTTAAAAGTTTTTATACTGCACCCCGCTTGATAACACTTTCAAGCGAAATAAAATATGATTATTCTCAATCATATTGTCTATGGCCCCTTAGCTCAGTTGGTTAGAGCACACGACTCATAATCGTTAGGTCCCCAGTTCGAGTCTGGGAGGGGCCACCATTTTACTTACTCTTCCACGTTATTAACTACTAACCTATATTGGTCGGTGCTACCTCTGTGCTACTTTGTAGTATAGTTATTTTTTAGGCTTCGTTTCAATATTCAAGTTTTAGCTTTACTTGCTCTACGCTCCCTTTCTAATACAGCCAACCTTTCTACTTCAGTAGTTTGATACCTGAGAATTTGCTCTAAATCATGTGAGGGTACCTGGTACTTTCTTCTCAATTCAGATTTAGCTGGCTCCATTTGACTTTTTGTAGCTAGCGACATATAGCGGTCTAAATTTTGGAGAAATTCATACTCATCAACTGTTGCACTATGCATTCTCTTTAATCTGTCGTCGACTACTAATAGTTGTACTTGGTTTTCTTTCAATATTTCTGAAAACTTTTCGTCAAATGAAACGAAGAAGGGTAGATAAAATGAACCTAACTCACTCTTAGTAGCTAGCATCTCCAAAATCCGGAGGTGACACATATCCCAAGCCATCCCCTTAAGTGCCTTCACCAGCTTTTTAGCCACCCCATTTAGAGGGCCGAAAAACCGAGTTTTTGTCGGATGACTGAAAAATCGCCAAGCAAATTTAAGTTCATACTTAGGTAGCTTACCCAGCTGCAATACACAGAAATCAATAAGCTCTGAAAACTGTTCTTCAGGGGAAGATTCTTTCTTGAGCCATATAATTGCAAGTTCAAACAATATAACCTGTGTGAACAAAGCCTTGTATTCCCATCTTTTTAATTCAGCATCATTTACCAAGCTATCGTAGGTATCACGTGCATCATTTAATAGGCATGACTCATCGATACACTTAAACTTTGGTTTCGTTGGATCCTTTTCAAAGGCGTCCCAATCCATAAAGTCTAATTTCTTAAACGCTATAATTGTATCCAATGGCCTATCGTTGCTTTTATCATTTCTGGATAATCTCAAGTTTTCAAACAAGAAAGGTAACAGATCTGTTTGCAACGAAAATTTGTTTTTAAGTTTGAGTAATGTAATGACGCGCTCAAGGTCCGTGGGATTAATATCTTCCTCGTTCATGTAAGCACGAACTTTTTCAGCCACATTCGAATCAAATGAAAAAGACCAATCTATTAAAAAATTAGCCTTCCCACCAGTAAGGACCCCTTGTACAGCTGTAGAAAGAGAACTGACTAATATCCTCGGTCCCTTAAAGAAAGGTGTAATCCAAGGTGCCACAGAAGTGATCTCTTCTAAATTAAAACCTAAATTAGCCCCACCATCGTTATCAGTCGAAACGATAGTTCGAATATACACTGCATCCTCAGGCCTTGAAATGCTATCTAACTCATCTAATCGCCGCTGAATGATAAGCTCAAAAATTTCGTCTACAACAGGCTTACTCATATAACCCTCTTTTCATTAACCTTATGACAAAACTTTATCTATGAGTAGCACTTTATCCAAACTATTACTAGAGTCGTACCTACTCGAAGAGGTAGGGACGACTCGCAGAGTCGCCTCATTCAAGGCTGCTGCTCATGATGCCTTGAGACCTATTACCCTACCGCAAAATCGAAAGGCCAGAAGAGGGAAAGACAACCACCAGATGCATTAGCCACTTGCAATCAGTGATCGATGTGTTAACTTAAATACGAATCTGCTCTCAATGAGCAAACAAGAAAATGGGCGTCACTCAACTGCCCTCGACACGTCAAGAGGAGCTACAACCGTAGCTGTCAGGTTCAACAGAGCCAGATTAATAATTACCAAAACCACTATAGTCTGCGCCTTGAATCAACAGACTCAGCGCTGCTTTGCTTGTTTGCTTTAGATCAGCCAGCCCATGTGTCTTATGACAACTTTTTTAGTTACTCACTAATTAAGTGGCTTTAAAACTTACCTTTATTGGCTTACGCCCCCTGATCTTCGGTTTTGGTTTCCTATCTTCCACTTAAATTTTGAGGAGTTGATATGAGCCAGTTGGGATATTCACTAAATCAGTTAAACATTAATAATAAAGAGCGGAGTCATGCTACACGCCAAAATAGAAAGAGCATTTTTAATCTTGTTGCTAAACAGCTTCATGGCTTTGGCTTTAAGCTAAAAGATGCAAAAGGGTTAAAACCTAAACATGTAAATGCTTTAGTAAAGCATTGGCAAGATCAAAAGCTTGCAAATAAGACTATCAAAAATCGAATGTCGGCCATTAGATGGTGGGCAGACAAAGTCGGTAAACGTAATGTAGTCGGTCGTACTAATGATGAATACGGTATTGATAAGGTACGCAATAGTCCTCTGGGTAAATCCAAGGAGCTAGATATGCAGAAGCATGCCCAGATTAATTGCCCTTATGTAAGGTTTTCACTGCGCTTACAACAAGAGTTCGGGCTACGCCGAGAAGAGGCAATAAAGTTCAATGTCAGCTATGCAGATCAAGGTAATTATATTCGCTTAAAAGGCTCATGGACTAAAGGTGGTAAACCCCGCTCCTTGCCTATCCTGAAAGAGTCACAGCGCTCCCTGCTTGATGAAGTTCGCTCTTTTACACGCTCATCATTAATTCGCGCGACAGACCGCTACGTGGATCAAATGCGCCGCTATGAGCGCGAAACTAATAAGGTAGGACTTAGTAAAAATCATGGCTTACGCCATCACTATGCCCGTCAACGTTATCTAGAACTAACTGGTTGGCAATGCCCCGCTAATGGTGGACCGCGACGTATGCATTTAATAGGCAAAGAGCGGGAGCTAGATTACAAGGCACGAATGATAATTAGCCGTGAGCTTGGACATGAGCGCTTTAGTATTACGTATACATATCTGGGTAGTTAGTATGTTTGTATTCAATTAGAAATAAAAAGTTTTAGAGTTAATTATAATTCCGTCCCTAATTAAGAGTCTTACTTTTTACATATAACTCCAAGCTAATATATTAATTGTCTAGAGTGATATTGTTTGAAGCACCTCTCTATCTGCAACTCGATCTATGGGCTCTTCAGAATGAAGAGAAGAAACTCGCCAAACAGGAATTTCTAAATCCATTTCCATACTTATAATTAAAGATATGGCTGCAAGGATTTTTGGTCCAAGAGGTACTATAACTACTCTAGAGCCCTCTTTGAGTGAAAGTATTAATGACTTTAAGTCAATATACAGATCTAGAGGGTTATAGACATTATATGTATGTATATTTTTATTAATTATATTTTCAATTAATGATTTATTATTTTCTCTTACATCAATTTCAAACTGGGTATTGTCACTTGTTGGGATAAATGTATAAGCTAAATCTGGGTCAAGGTAATTATATACGCCTAAAGCTTTTAAATGTTCATAACCAAGACCAAAAATTACGGCAGTTGAGCTAGACAAATCGCCTAAGTTACCGCTTAATTGATGAATGAGAGCACCTACCTTTCTTACTGGTTGGAGTTCACTTGGGGGAGATACATATTTTGAAGCATTGTAACACATTGTTAATGTAGACTTTTTTTTCAGTCCATTTAAAAGGCAAAATAATACAGTGGCTAACCTGTGTCTTGTCATTACGGTGATATCCACAAGTACCTTTGGCTCTTCCACTTCTTCATTTAATTTATTAATTATAGGATTTAGGTAATTAGGTATACCGCTACATTCGGTCTCAATAATTTCAGCCTGTGAAAAAAAACGCTTATTAGATTGATAATTCAATACATCCTTGTTCGAATTGTAACCAAGTACAATATTCTTTTTAGATAAAATTTTGTATTTTTCATATGCTGTAACAGATCTAGTTTCATAGCCTAAGCAATAAACAGACAGATCAAAATCACAAATATAGGGCTGATTAATTAGCTTCATAATTAAAACTTCCTTGTCCAGCAAATAAGTCAAAAACTCTGATCTCTCTTTTGTGTAAAATTTCATCTAGATCAATAGGAGGTTGAACATTTGTCAATAATTTAAACTTCGGGGAAAAAATATAAGATAACCGACATCTAGAACTAGTTAGTGCGTTAGTATCATGAAAAGAGTCGGTATCATTTTTTTCTATCACTAAGGCTCCTGCATTTAATGCTAAGCCTATAGCTTCCATGTAGTTAGCATTAAATTCGTGATCAAAGGTTATAGTTCCCCTAGGGTCCGGAGAAAAAACTTGTCCATGTATTTGTTGTTCAAAAAAACTAGCGATTTTAGTGATCACATCATAAAGAGATTTAAAGTTTTTTTCATTGGAGTCTACCGCGATAGTATTTAGTAATGCCTTAAAAGATTGGTAATAATCGTCAATGCATTTGAGTTGTCGATGAACCTTAATTATGCCTTCGACCTTTGCTATAGAAGAGAAAATACTCATCACGCCAACAAGCATCCTAGGGTTATAATCTAGTAGCTTGCAGATATTTTCGAAGCCAGTGTAGTAATGTGAAGCTCTTTTTCTTGGCCGCTTGTAATAGTTCCTTAAATGAACATTAAACTGAATTCTTCTAAAAGCAGCTTGTTGGTTTTGTGTTAGGTCTGCATAGCTTTTTCCAAGAATTCCTTGCTTTTGGCAATAATTGTAAAAGCTTTGATCTCTTTCACACAGCTCTGAAAACTCTTTATCTCTATCGATATCAATGGTTTCAAAGTAACTGTTAATTGGGTTTGTAAGATTTTGTTTTTTAAAGATATTATTTGTTAATGTCTTAGCGAATTCCAACCCATCTTCTCTAACTCCACTTAAGTTAATAAACGATAAATCTTGTTTGTGCATACTACTGTATGAATTATGCGTTATAGATACATCTTTGTGGTATGGCGATAGTGCCAATTTCAAAATGAGGTTTTGAGGTCCTCCACGCATATTGTCAATAAGTGGCTGAACAAAGCTGTCTGGTGCAAGCTCTAATTCATCGAATAAAAAGGCCCACTTCCCATCAGAGTCAGCAAAGTAGATGTTTACAATTTGGATACTTGCATCTAGTAAAGATATTATATTTGAATCAGCAAATTTAGGTACTTTGTTTGACTGTTTTGTTCCGTCAGAGGAAGATAAAAATGAAGATATTTCATGCTTTTTCAGTGCAAGAGCGATAGCTAAGCCTCTTAATGATGGTATTTTAGTCTCTACACACCATAAACAGCTTAACTGTTCCACCATTTCAACTTCATCATGCTTTGACAAATTTATATGTCTGAAATAGCTTTTTTTATCTTTTATCATTAATGTCCTATAAATTAGGGTGTTAGAGAAACACTCTAAAATATGGTAAGTGAAAGAAGATAATAGTAACTTCTTAAGTAGTGCATCTTCTTTAAATTTTTCTCTAAACAGATCGTATTGCGCTTTCCAAAACCTATCTGTAGGGATAAAGACACCTGTAAAGTCTATTCTAGATCTATATTTATCTGACTTTGTTCCGCTCCAAATATCAAGGGCTTCTAACTCACACATTCTAAGTAATGTTGTTTTTCCACTCCCTCTTGGACCTATCATTATTGTATGATTAGGAGAAGTTAACCTGTCAAAGTGGCCATTTGGGATAAAGCTTTCGGTTAAATTTTGCTTAGAAGTAGATTTAGCATTAAAGGATTTATTAAAGTTTTGGATTTGTTCAATCATTTTTTTAACGCCACTTGGATCAATTTGTGTTCTGAAATGTCATATTCAAGATTTGCTTTGGTGAGTTTCTTTAAGAGTTCCTTGAATTCTGTCGGGGTATAATGAGTTAGCATTTCATAAATTGGTTGCAAGCTATTCTCATCTAAATATGGTTCAATTTCTAATAGCTCTTTAATTTTAAATATTATATTTTTAGGAGATATATCTGTACCAAAACCACCTTTATGTGGAAGGTTTTCACTGGAAGAGGGGTGCCAGTTATTATCGACATCCCAAGAGTGCGCTTCGAATGTACCAATTAGACGTTCATTTTCTGAAGTTGCTTCGAGATCAATGTCTAGAATATAAAACTGATTGGCAGTTCTGGTCTCTATCTCAGGGTAAAGTTTCGCACTGAAACTGCCCGCGGAGAAAATTAATGGAGCTGTAAAACCTCCGGACTGAGCTCTAAATATGCTAGCAAAATGTTTGTGTCCATGAATTACTAACCAAGGTTCTGAGCTTTCTCTTTCTATTTCGTTTAAAAGTGCTTGACCTCCATCCATTACTTCATAATCAGATTCAAAATCAACATCCTCACGCTTAACCGGATGATGGTGGCAAAGTAAAAGGTTGAAAGGTTTTTCTTTAAAATCATCGCTTTTTATGAAATTAGATAGTTGTTTTATTGTCTCTGGAGCAACGCGGCCATGCTTATATTCTGTTGAAAAACCATGGTATGCACTTGAATTAAGTAATACACAATTAAAACTTTTTGCTTCTATATGGCTCCAATTCCAGCCCCAAAAATGGGTATTGGTTTCGAAGTCGTTTGAGGGGAAACTTGGTTCGCAGAACTTAACTGAATGTAATGGCGAAAAGTTTGTTCCTGGACGGGATTGAAGGTCATGATTACCTGGAACGCACAGGATTTCCTTAATATTTAACTCATTGCTTACTTGGTTCAAAAACCTCCAACCATTCTCGAAAGAGTCCCCGCAGCCTTGATTTGATATATCTCCAGGACACACTAAAAAGTCAATATTGAGATTTAATGATTTACAGTAATGAATAAACCGTCGGCCGAACTCGCTTTCTTTATCTTTGAAGGATAGTCTGGAATTTTTCTGATCGCTTGATTCAAATGTAGCATGTAAATCTGAAAGTATTAGCATTCGCACTGTACTGACTATTCCTTTAGTTTTCTGATTATTTTAAAGCGCTCTTTATAGTACGTTTAGCCTTAAGAAGTGTAAACTGTTAAATTATTCTTGAAAAACTTACTCTATCTTTAAATTCTTATTATTTTATGAGCCAAATTAAAATCTGCACTGCTAACTTATCTTCAATGCAATACAAGTAGGCAGTTGGCACCTCTAAAATATCAGCAAGTGCTTTCACTGTTTTGAAGTCTGGGGCATGTACGCCTTTTTCGTATTGGTTCATTCTTGCCGATGCAGTAAATTCATCCATTCCAGCTAAAATCCCCAACTGTTTTTGCGATAGCCCTTTGGCTTTTCTTGCCTCTTTTAAGCGTTTTGGAAATGGTGATTCGTCATTAGTTTTCATTATTCATTGTTCTTAGCTTGAAAACTAAGAGTTTCTTAGCTTTAATTGAATCTAGATACTAAGGAATCCTTAGTTTTTGCTTTCATGGGTAATTTGAATTTGGAGGAATGAATATGCTTGAAACATTTGTGTGTTTGTTAGTCGGGAGTATCTACTTGTTGGTAAGTATATTTACAAGTGATGAGCAGTCGTCGAAAGAAAACGAGCAACTAGATCAATTGAATGATGGTATGGGCAATATTATCGCTGATGGTGAATTTATGTCGTGTGAAGAAGCTGAAGATGCACAATCACGTGGTGAACTTTACGACACCTATTACTAATCACATAAAGAATAGGACAGTTATCAAAATTAGGCATGCCTAATTTTAAGGAGCAATGTAATGCTACTTTTAGAGCTATACAAAAATGTTGAACTAAGGCCATTTATACCTGTAGTAGCTGAGTTTCAAAGCCGCTTAGCTGGTATCGAAGCTGAATGTGAACCATTAGGGCTATCATTTGAGAAAGAAGTGCAGACAGAGCAGGAAATATTTTTTGCTTTGATTTCTCAAAAAGCGCTGGCTTTCGATGTAACAAATGAAATAGGTGAGGTTTGGGATATTAGGTTAGAGCCTTTCAGTCATTTCAAATCTCGAAGCAAAAAAATCACCTTCCCGTTCATGGGTAGTAATGAGCAGAAACAACAAAATATTAGTGAGTGGATTATTGCTTTGTGTAATTGGGAAGGATCTTTTCTATACTCAAGTGCAAAGCATTAGCAGAGATTGCTGTTATGACATTATACGAATGGTTTCAAATGTGGATTTTAATGGTGTTAGCGATTCGCGCTACTCGACGCTACGACAAGCTGAAAAATGATCTTTTCACAGCAATTAAAGAAGGCAGGATTTAAACATGGCTCCTGTACTCGCTGGTTGCGCTCTGATTCTAAGTCTTGTGATCTTCTTCGCTACTTTTTTTATCTTAAATGTAAGTGATATTACGTAGACCTCTCCAAAAGCCTACTTAAAAAGATTATCAAGAAAATTTTTTTGTAGGTATTTTCACTAGCCGATCCCCACTTTAAAAAAATAATATAGATAAAAATCATAAAGTTATTCTTTTTTCGTTTGCTAAATCTTTTCACTTTGTCCCTAAAACATCAAAAACCCCCTGAAAGTTCCCCTAGCTTTTCAAGGACAACTATCTGATCACTTAATTACCATTATCGCTCAACTAATTAATAATGTGTTGAGCTAATAATTGAGCTCAACGCTTACGCTTTGAGGTCAATATAATGGAAAAGGTATTTTATCGTTCAGAAGAAGTAGCCGACTTACTTTTTATCAGCAAACAAGCTCTTTTTAATCAAATCTCTAAGAACAAACAAGGCTGTGGTAATTACCCATTACCACCACATATTAAAATTGGCGCTCGATTACTCTTTCCTGTTGAAGACTTTCACAACTGGTTAGCTTCTCAACCAAGAAACAAGTAACGCTAGCTATGGCGCATTTCGAATGCAAAATGACTCATGTCAATTTGAAATCAGATATGTTTTCAATGGTGTGGCCTGTGTTTGCATTAGACGGCAAATCTAAAGGTGTTTTGGATTTTTCATATAAAGGTGTATCGATAAAAATTGTTCCAAGCGTCTTGGGTCGAGCAACCATCAAAGATAAAGAAATACTTATTTATTGCTTAAGCCATATCATGGCTGCAAAAAATGCTAAATTAGAGCTTAGTAACACGGTTCGCTTCAACACCTATGATCTCCTAAAGGCTACAGGGAGAGGAACATCAGGAAAAGAGTATAAACTTGTTGAAAAGGCTTTATATCGACTCGCAGGAACTTTAATCACTACTGATTATAAGTTTAATGGCCGAAGATTTTTGGAAAGTATGGGCCTCATCGAAGGCTTTAAGTTAATCGAAGGTAGTGGTTTAAGACGCTGGCAAGTAACATTGCCCGATTGGCTCATTGAGACGGTTGATGACAATGATGTCTTAACATTACATGATGATTACTTTCAATTATCCAAACCATTTGATCGCAGACTTTATGAAGTCTGCCGAAAGCGCTGTGGTAGACCTTCTAAGCAAGTTATCAAGTTAGATAATTTACGAGAAAGAATTGGTATTAGATCGTCATTGTCAGATTTAAAAAAGCGGCTTAGAAAAATAGAAAAAATACTCGATTACCTATTGAAGGTTGAAGGCGACAGCTTATTTATTTTTCGTGATACTGAAAGTGGAAGGATGGAACTCGCAAAACTTAACTCCGAACTTTTTATGAAAAGGATAAACACAGGTTAATGTCGTACTTTTGATCTTGAATAGTATCGTACTTTTGATGAAAGCTGTCGTACCTTTAACTTTTTTGATTCGTACTTTTGATTTTTTATATCTCTTGCAGCCCCTGTACTAGCTGTATATTCAATGTTCTAAACAGGGAAAAGCACTAAACGTATTTATAAATATAGAAATAAACACATTTACATTATGTTTGTTCCAATTTAATTTCAACTTTTTGAAATGATGGAGTTATTTATATTATGTCCGAAGATGAAACGTTTATTAGACAGGAAGTAGAACTATTGATCGACGAGGGATTAGCTAAAGTATCTTTTTTACACCCACTTGCAGATATTTCAATTTGGCATCTGTTCACTGTGGTTGAAGATAGAATACGTCTCTTATTCAATGGGTATATAAAAAAAGATGAAATGGACTTTTATTCAATTATTGACGGATCTAAATATGAGCTACGTCATGCTATAGCTCAAGTTTTAAAAAGCTCATCAAATACAAGCATAACCCTTCCAGATAAAACAAATCCTTCGCTATATGAGCGTGCTGCAGAATTACTTCAAGAGGCTGGGAAATATGAGAATTTGAGTCGAATTGTCGCATCAACATACAGCTCTGATTGTTACTTTAAGAAGGTGGCATCTGGTTATAAATTAGAGGGACAAAGTAGGGGTGAGTTTAGATATAGTGTACTCGAAGTTTTAGGACACGGTTCTAATATGGATCCTGATGTGACGGGAGTATTATATGAATGGTTGCAAAATGGAGCCTACAATGTTGAAGGGCAGCATATTTTAGAAAGCTTAACCAATTCAGGGCGAATTAAAAAGTCGAAGGTTATATATGACTATAAGCCTTCAATTGCGTGCGGGATAGCGACTCAATTACCACAAAGGGAAATGATTATCCCTGAAGGTTTCGAATTTGACTGGGGTGGAGCATTTGAGACACATGTAATGATTAACTCTTTAATGGTTAGGTGTTTATATCATGTGTTATCAGTAGAGTTGGTAGCAGGAAAAAAAATTCGTGGGGGAGGGGAATCAAGCTTAGTTCTTATACTTACTAAAGAGCAACTCATTGCTGACATCCAAGTTCTAGCTGACTTTGAGTACGAAACTATTTGCAAGTTTGTTGAAATTCTTACATTTGGCAATAAAGCTATTACACCTGACATAGCCTTGCAACCGCTTTATTTTTCCAAGTCAAGGCTGTTTATGATTCCTTGTTATCATATTTTAAACAGTAATATCCAAAGGAATTTATTATCTCTTTTGGCTAAAATAGATAATAAACAGTTTGATAAGCAAAGCGATATATTTGAAAAGAGTATGGTTTCACAACTGGAAGTATCCCTTCAGAATTGGAAGCACTACTCTTTAAATAGGGAGTATAAGGTAAATGGAGTTAAAGAAGAAATTGATGGGTTAATTATTGATAAAAATAGTAAAACTGTATTATTGATGGAGCTGAGATGGATACTACAACCTGGTGATGTAAGAGAAGTTTATAATAAAATAAAAGCAACATCCTCAAAAGTAAATCAGCTCGCTCGTAAAATTGCGTTTGTAGAAAAAAACTTATCTGAAATTATTCTGCGTACAACTGGTTGCTTAAACGACTTTTTAATTACAGATAATTGGCAAGTGAAAGGGGTTGTAGTGATTCAAGGTTTTGGAGGTACCGTATCAAAGCATGAAACTATCCCTATCGTAACACTTGATATTTTTATAAAAGCAGTAATAAATTCTAATTCTTTAAGGGAGTTACACAGTTGGCTCAATGGATTAAGTTGGTTGCCCAGAGAGGACCATGATTTTAAATTAGACGAAATAGAAGAAAGTAACGGCCTAGTTAATATATATAGAACTGCGGTAAGCCTTTTAGTTAACAAACAGCAATATTCAAATTATTTGGACGATAATATTAAATTTAATCTAAAAGGTGATTTAGAATAGCTTAATAAAAATAGCCTTTTTCAAAGTCAGAGCCTGTAAAAATGGGACCGAGCCTGTAATTTAAATTGTGTATCTGCTTATAATTAAGCCAGTAATGGCTGAGGATAAGCAATATGGATAAGAAAGCTTTAGAAGCCTTCGCTCGCGAAGCTGCGAAGTCGATTAAGACTCCTTCTGATCTTGATGACTTCAGGAAAATGTTAACCAAGGTGACGGTTGAGACAGCCTTAAATGCTGAACTTAATGAGCACCTTGGTTACGAAAAAAACTCACCAACTAACGATAGTAACAGTCGAAATGGGTACTCATCTAAACGCCTAATTACAGACGATGGTGAGATCCAATTAGACGTCCCTCGTGACCGTGACGCGTCTTTTGAACCCAAGCTCGTTCGTAAGCATCAAACCCGATTTCAATCGATGGACGACAAGATCTTAAGCCTATATGCCAAAGGAATGACCACCCGTGAAATCGTCGCAACATTTAAAGAAATGTACGATGCGGATATCTCCGCCAGTCTAATATCTAAAGTCACAGATGCTGTTTTAGAACAAGTGGTTGAGTGGCAATCTCGCCCGCTTGATGCGGTCTATCCCATCGTGTATCTCGATTGCATCGTCGTGAAAGTACGCCAGAATAAGCAGGTTATCAACAAAGCCATTTATCTCGCACTTGGCGTAAACATGGAAGGTCAGAAAGAACTTCTTGGGATGTGGATGTCCGAAACCGAAGGAGCGAAGTTCTGGCTTAGCGTACTCACCGAACTTCAAAATCGAGGCGTGAATGATATCCTCATCGCGTGTGTAGATGGTCTCAAAGGCTTTCCTGATGCCATCAATGCTGTTTATCCAAAAACTCAAATTCAGCTCTGTATCGTACACATGGTGCGAAACTTAATGAAATACGTCCCATGGAAAGACTACAAGGCCATTACCGCTGACTTAAAAGAAATCTATCAAGCAACAACGGAAGATGAAGCCCTGTTAGCGTTAGAGCACTTTGGTGATAAATGGGATGGAAAGTACCCTCAAATTAGTCGCTCCTGGACGGCTCATTGGAATAATCTCAATACTCTATTTAGTTATCCTCAAGATATTCGTAAAGCTATCTACACGACAAATGCTATTGAATCTCTGAACAGTGTGATCAGAAAAGCGACTAAGAAACGTAAACTGTTTCCAACAGATGAATCGGCTAGAAAGGTGGTGTACTTAGCGATAATGGATGCTTCCAAGAGGTGGACAATGCCTATTCATCACTGGAAGCAAGCTCTAAACCGTTTTATGATTATGTTTGAAGACCGACTAACTGAATACTTGTAACCAAAAGCAGTTACACAGAATTATTTACAGGGTCATGGGACCTGACTTATATTATTTGCTCTACTAACTAAGTAAAGTACTCATAAGCTCAACTTTTTGTTCCTTAGTTAAGCTTGATAACAAACTTTTCATTTCACTCATTTTATCGTCAGATTTTTGCTCGATCAAACCTGCATGTTTGGCTATTGTTTCTGTTACTTTTTCTGCGGGCTCTTTAAGCTCCTCAGCGGTTAAAATTAAATAGCCAGCAGTTACATCACTTTTATCTGTAATATGGTTTAGAAGGCGTTTCAGGAGGTATCCTGATACTCCGCTACTCTCAGCCATTGATGTAAATGTGCGGCGCAAATCATGCGAAGTAATTTTTACTCCTGCAATTTGGCATACATGTTTTAACGTTTTTTTAGGATCAGTGAGGTAGCCCTTTTTACTATCTGTCCCAAACACATAGTCAGATACTTTGTATTCTTTTCGTCGATTAAATACCTCAGCTAATCGATCTGTAATAGGAAACTCGACGTCCAAGCCATTTTTTGTATCTTCTAAAATGAATATCCTATCTTCAAGGTGTACTTGTGACCAAGGAAGTTGCAGTAACTCTGATCTTCTTAGGCCTGAAAAGGTTAAAAACTCCAGATAATCACAAAAACCGACACGACTATTTTGACGATATTTAGCAGCTTCATTTCTTACTTCATATAATGCATCTACAAAAGGTTTTAGCTGTGAACGGCGCAGCCGTCTTGTTTTACGCTTTACATTATTCCAGCTTCGTTTTTCAGAAAGTGCATCTACAGGGTTTTCTGGAAATAGTGAACGACCTTCTGAAGACTTGTATTCGGCTTTAGCAAAGTTAAATAAAGCACGCAGTAGGCGCATGGTATAATTTGCCTGAGCAGGGCTTCTAGAGGTTATTTCTCGTTGGCGTTTTAAAATCATTGTTTGATTAATATCGGCTAGGCGCTTGTTATGCCAGTCTGGTAAATAGCAGTTTATTTTTTGTTGATAACCTCTTTCAGTTATAGGCTTAAGATCTCTAGATTCGATGTATGAATCAAAAGCTTCTTTCAAGGTAATAGAAGCTGCTCTAAATTGGCGCTTAAGGTCGTTTGGGTTTATACCTTCAGCAATATCTGCCATTACCTTTCTAGCCATTCGCCTTGCATCATCAAGTGCAATTGATGGAAAGTAACCAAGGGTGACATTAATAGGGGTGTCTCTTCCTGGAATCTTTTTATAAACTCTAAATGACTTCTTACCTGCTACGCTCACATCTAAAATGAGTCCTGACAATAGATTGTCATAATAGCGAGTGCGTTTACCGTTTGATTCTATCTTTTCAAGCGACAATTCTGTGAAGCGAAATTTTGTGTCTAACATATGGTGCTACCTCTGTGCTACTTTGAACGTAAAATTTAACGTTCTGAAATACATAATGATTTATGCATCAGAGGTAGGGTTTATTCAATAACCCTATGATATAGCTATGAAAATTAGTAAATAGTTATATCAAAAAGTAACTCGTAGTAAGTCCTTGTTTTGCAACTCATAATCGTTAGGTCCCCAGTTCGAGTCTGGGAGGGGCCACCATTTCAAAACATTTACCTCCCTCTAGTAACACATACTGATTAATTCAAACCAGTTATCTTTGTATTTAACTATTGATTGGTGAACATGCTATCTAGCATGTCAAAAAATACAGTTTCACACACTTTCCAAATACCGTTAACCTATACCAACACGAGTGATTTACCCTTCTTATACGCTGGTGGATTAACTCTCGATATCGTTATTTTAAAGCGCCACGTCAAAACAAATGATCCCTTGCTATAGGATGCTTCTACATAACCTCGATGTGCCCATGAACATACTTTCCATCACCTCCTGCTTTACAACATAGCACTAGAGTCCCTTGCTCAACATGACATAGAGCATAATTCATGACATTCTAAACTCAGTATTTCACTAAAACTATCGAAGGCAAGTACCATGAACATACTATCAAAAGAAACACTGAGTAAAGTAATGGGTGGATCAAATAACCCACACTCCGCACCAACACTACCTGCTAAAGGGGGTTCATCTGCTCCTCCATGGGGCCGATACTAAGCAGCATGGTTAATACCAAAAACTGGCAATCACTTAGGGCTTCTTAAAAACCATTACGATAAAAGAAGTCTTTATACAAAATGACAAAAATCAGCTGAGCTACCAGCCTTACTGAGCTGAATGAGTACACAATAAAAGTACGAGGTAGATATATGCCGCCCCTATTTTAAATCATCACAAAATCACCGATTACCAATAACTCAGAGCTAAATTTAGCAGACTTTGTTTATAACAATATACTGCGGATGATTTTTGAAATCACATCTAAGCCCGTTAAACGCTTTTCGGCTTCGATGCTGTCTATGCCTTGAATGGCTTCATAATCGTCTAGAAAAAAAGCACTATCGTAATACTTTGTCTGGGGATCTTTTACGTACACTAAAACATAACAGTACATTGAAAGGTGATCTAACGAGCGAAAGAAATCGATATCAGCCGCTGTTATTACGGGCTTCACTTTGCCTTTTATCTTATCAATAAAGACATGTTTAACATAAATTGACTGTTTATCTCGTGTATACTTTACAACATCTTCAACGCCATAATGGTGGACACGATATGCTTTCACATCATCAAGGCACAGCAGTTTCTGGGAGCATGTATTTTGAAAATCAATAGCTTCCATCTCTTTGTCAATTTTTTCATAGCGACCATAATTCGGCCTTGCGGCTAAGCGCTGAAACCAACATTTCAATTTAGCTTGCGTATCAGTAAACACACCCACTCCCCATTCGTCTCTTTTTAAAGATCCGTCAACATGCTCAATATCAATCGAACTACGATAATAAAGTAAACCTCGTTACCATAATGTTAAATTATACATATTTAAATATTAATATGTTCATATGTTCGGCTCTTCTAAAATAATTAATGTTTCAAGCTCCATTAATTGCCCACTGGCGGCTTGCTGACATTTCCCCCATAGCCCTATCGCTTCGCTGCTACTTTTACGCAACAAAATTTAATGCGCATTTCCAACATAAAAGTGCCCAGATTAATTCAGACTGTATAATACGCACTAGGTTCATCTTTGCTTTACCCTTAAACCTATGAACAAAACCATCACCTAATCGCATGTCGTAATATGAGGTCTTTTATTACGAACTATATATAGGCTTTTGCAGGACCAAACATGTGCTTTTTTCAATAACATCACTAAAACTCGCACATTCAGCCAGATTCACTTACAATATGTTTCTATCCACGGCAATGCTCTGCTTCTGTGCAGCTATATAACTCCGCTTTGTTAAATTAATAATAATTTTTAACAACACAAGACTATTAAAAAGAATATGTTAGTATTGCTAAGCAGTGTAAGGATCTAAATTATGAATGTTGAACTATTGGTGAGTAAAGCCAAACAAGTTTGTGATAACAAAGGTGCACGTTTCACTCCCATTCGCGAGAAAGTATTTAGGCTACTCGCAAGTAAGCAAGGTGGGGTTGGAGCATATGATTTACTAGAAGAACTTAAACTAACGGAATCTGGAGCAAAACCAGCCACGATTTATCGTGCGCTCGACTTTTTGTCTGAGTTAGGGTTTATTCACAAAATTGAAAGCGCGAATGCATTCATGTTGTGTCACCATTTTGATCACATTCACCCTGTACAGCTACTCATCTGTGACAGTTGTGGCCACGTTGATGAATTGCATTCTAGTATCATTTCTCATGAACTGAATAACTTAGCTGCAGAGAAAGGCTTTACAGTCAGTGCTCAAACTATTGAAGCCCACGGCCAATGCAAAAAATGTAAACAGTAGAGGCAACTACATCTAAAACGCACTACACTTACATATTGGTTATATGAATTATTAAATAAGAGAAAACAAGGGAATCCCTAATGAAGGTAGAGTTCATCAATCCTTTTTTGGCGTCTTTAATTAATGTGCTGTCAACCATGGCACAAACTGAGTTGACTCCAGGGAAGCCGAAAGTCAAAAAAGACGAAGTCGCACGTGGCGATGTATCTGGTTTAATTGGTATGGTCGGCCCGCAAACGAAAGGCTCTTTCTCAATTTCCTTTGATGAAAGCCTAGCACTTACAATTATGGAACGTATGTTAGGTGAGCGCCCAGAGGGTATTAATGAAGAAGTCACTGATATGGTTGGTGAAATAACCAACATGGTCACAGGTGGTGCCAAAAATTTATTAGGTGAAAAGGGCTATGACTTTGAAATGGCTACACCGATTGTTGTGTCTGGTACAGGTCATACAATTACACATAAGTGTGAAGGCGCAAAATTAATGATGCCTTTTACCTCAGACGACGGTAACGCCCATATTGAAGTTAGCTTCGACACATTATGAGCTGGCAACAGCAAGATATAAAAATCTCGGCTAAAAGCCGAGATTACCGTTAAATTGATAATGAAATAAGCATCCCGCTGCCATAAATATCGCAATATAACATTCGGCTACTGCACCTTTTTCTTCAACATATTTCTGCAAACCTCTAGATTAAGGGAAATGCAGATCCCACTGTTCTTATGAACTTTAAAAGTCACTTTAACCTCTTATCTTACTTCATTCTCTAAATAAAAGGTGTGTACATTATTAGAGGAAGATCATTACGTTTTAGCATACGCCAGAAGGGCCGCACCATTGGTTTACCGTTCTGCAAGCAACCTTATAAGTGGGTACACAGCCGGCTTGAGTGTCCCATAAACCACCGCCGACTATTTTTGGTGTCATATTCTCAGGTAAAGCGCTTTTATCCTGAGATAATGTTTTTAACTTACTTTTATTCAGTATTAATTTCATAATTATTTTCCTTAATAAGGCTAACTAAATATGTTCAAATAATGAACAGTAAAAATTTAGCACTGTATATTTTATACCGCAACACCCCACCCCATAAAAATGCAATGCGCTCTGTGTGAATACGAAGCCCATGCTCGAAAGCTCATACCCTGAAGCATTACCCCACTAGATGCATAAGTTAAAAGATAAGAACTCAGCCCTGATGTAAATAACCTCAGCTCTGGATAAGCGAATTTGCCCAATAAAGCTATTTTTCTCACTCTCGGCGTTGCTTTCATTTGTAATAGCCCGCTATTACTGCATAAAAGCGCCTTAATATTGAAAAAAATAGCATCATTGGATTGTACGTAAGTGTGTTTTCAAAACATTTTCTATTCCAAAACCCTTATCCAAATTTGAGGTTAAGTAACATCTTAAGCGCTATACCGCCCTATATCGTAAATAGTATGTGCCTACTTTTTACTTTAACTTTCAAATCTTAAATGTTACGTTATAACATAATTCAACTATGCTATTTATAAATATAAAGAGATGGCACTCTGAACGTGCTTTGCGCCTTTCAGGAGATGCTTCGCTTTTCACTTTAAGAAAGTACATAGCACTGATAAAAACATAGTTACCAGTAAATGGGCCATGTTCGTTTACCACTAAACACGCTTATTTGTCTGAAGGTAAATAACGATATATGCACAAGTATTGGCAGCTAACTTTGTGACATGAGGAACAGCAATGCAGCATACGTACTTTCAATCCATTGAATATCATCCAAAAGAACAGCCTATTCCCCTTGATGAAGTACTCGCTCAACTGGCTTTTAATCAAGATGGGCTTATTCCGGTAATTACCCAAGACACTGAAACTAAGCAAGTACTCATGATGGCATGGATGAATATCGAGGCGCTCAGACGTACTTTAAACACCGGTCGAGTTACGTATTGGTCCCGCAGCCGGCAAAGCTTTTGGGTCAAAGGTGAAACCAGCGGTCATGTGCAATTACTCGTTAATTTGTCATTTGACTGCGATGGCGATGCCGTGCTGTGTGAAGTACAACAAACAGGTGCCGCTTGCCACACCGGTCGTCGACATTGTTTTTACCTCAAGGTCGACGAAGACCATGTCTGGGTTACTGGCGAATATCAAAAAGTAGAGGAAGTTTAATGTTAATTAAAAACGCAAAACTGGTAAATGAAGGGCAAATAGTCAGTAGCGATGTGCGTATTGTCGGCGAGCATATCGAGAAAATCGCCTTTTCAATTACGCCAGAGGCCAACGAGCCTGTATTAGATGCGAAAGGCAAATATCTCTTACCAGGTATGATTGATGACCAAGTACACTTTCGTGAACCAGGTTTAACACACAAAGGGACTATCGCAAGTGAATCTCGGGCAGCAGCAGCGGGCGGTATAACCAGCTTTATGGAGATGCCCAATGTTAACCCAGCTACTACCAGCATTGAGGCACTTGAAGCTAAGTTTGATATCGCAGCGCGCAGCAGTATCGGGAATTATTCATTTTATCTGGGCGCTACCGAGCATAATTTAGAACAAATAAAGCGCTTAGACTCAAGCACACATTGTGGCGTAAAGGTCTTTATGGGGGCATCAACAGGTAATTTATTAGTTGAAAATACCAGCGCATTAGAAGGGATTTTTCGTGAAGCCCCGACCTTAATCGTCACTCACTGTGAAAGCGGCCCCGTGATAGCACACAATCAAGCACGGCTTGATAAACTACACAGAGACATTGTCATTCAAGATCATCCCGTTATTCGTGATGACGAAGCCTGTTATGCCTCTTCATCCTACGCAGTTAATCTTGCAAAACAGTTTGATAGCCAATTACATGTATTGCACATTACAACAGCAAAAGAGCTGAGCTTATTTACACCCGGTGCGATTCACACTAAAAAAATTACAGCTGAAGCATGTGTACATCACTTATGGTTTTCAGAACTCGACTATGCACGCCTTGGCAATCAAATAAAATGTAACCCAGCAATCAAAAAAGAATCAGACCGACAAGCACTTCTTAGTGCGGTACAAGATGGTCGTATCGATATCATCGCAACCGACCACGCACCACATACTTGGGAAGAAAAACAAGTTCCTTATCCCAGCGCCCCTGCCGGATTGCCATTGGTGCAACATGCCTTATTAACCTTGCTGGACCAAGTTCAGCGCCAAGCAATGACTCTTGAGCAGGTGGTAGAAAAAACCGCACACAATCCAGCTATCCGCTACAACATCAAAGAACGAGGCTATATTCGCGAAGGCTACTATGCTGATCTGGTGTTAGTCGATACGACTCAACAACATCATGTCACACCAGAAAGCATACTCTATCACTGTGGTTGGTCCCCCTATATGGCTCATCAATTTAGCGCCAGTATTGTCAGCACATGGGTGAATGGTCAGCTGGTATTCAATGGCAAAGAAATAATAGAACAACCGCTTAGTGCACGGAGATTAACCTTTGAAAAACAATAATCCACTCCCAGATATACAAAGCCAAAATACCCATCATAAAAACCAGCCATTACAGTGGGTAGGTATGGAAAATATCGCTGTGCCACTGAATTTAACTTTGGCGCAAGGTACACAAAAACCCAGTGCACAAGGCCATATATTTGTTAATTTAGTTAACACTCAAGCCAAAGGCATTCATATGTCTCGGCTATATCGATTACTCAATCAGCTCAGTGCTGAAGAATGTGATCAAACCAATATCACTA
Source organism: Pseudoalteromonas sp. MMG013 (assembly GCF_018100885.1). Classification (NCBI taxonomy): domain Bacteria; kingdom Pseudomonadati; phylum Pseudomonadota; class Gammaproteobacteria; order Alteromonadales; family Pseudoalteromonadaceae; genus Pseudoalteromonas; species Pseudoalteromonas sp. MMG013. Next base: position 62,318 of record NZ_JAGJEE010000013.1, read on the forward strand.
CCTTGCTTCGGCTTGCTGTTGCATCGCAAGCCGGGCTCAGCGACTGTGCCAAATTACAGCTAGACTTTGATATCACACTAAACAAACCAGCATTATTAAGCCAAGAATCTGGTTCACAGCGTTACCCAATTAGCTTAATCGCCAGTAATGAACAAGGCCGCATTCATTACGAGCTAAAACTGACAATACCTTATTCAAGCACTTGCCCTTGTTCGGCATCGCTATCGCGCCAACTTAGTGCACAAGCCATTGATAAGCAATTTACTCAATCACACATTGATAAAGCTCAGCTGTTAAAGTGGCTACAATCAGAGCACGGTTCCATTGCAACACCTCATAGTCAGCGCTCTTACGCCTATCTGCATTTACATTTAGAGCACAACAGTCAAGCGCAATGGAACCCATTAGATAAATTCATTTTTCAATTTGAAGAAGTCATAGGCACCCCAGTACAAACCGCTGTCAAACGTGAAGATGAACAAGAGTTCGCTAGGCTCAATGCCAAAAATTTGATGTTTTGTGAAGATGCTGCTCGGCGCTTAAAAGCAAACTTGGAAAGCATGGACTTTGTCAAAGACTACCAATTCAAAGTAGAGCATCAAGAAAGCTTACATGCGCACAACGCCGTCGCCTACGAGCAAAAATACAATTAAATAGGAAGCAATATGGCCTCCGAACTGGTCCTTACCTTATTTGAAAAATGGAACCATGCCTTACAAAGCGGCGACCCAAAACGCGTTACTGAGTTATACGCTCACGACGCGGTTTTACTGCCCACCATTTCTGATCTGGTGCGCCACAACCCACAAGAGTTTGAAGATTACTTCATGCTATTTTTAAAGAATGAGCCCAAAGCTCATTTAGTGGAAAGTAATGTTCGTACTTATACCAACATTGCCATTCATTCAGGAATTTACCATATTCAGTTAAACCAGAACCGACAAGTACAAGCACGGTTTACTTTTGTATATCAAAAAATTAAGACACAGTGGCTTATTGTAGAGCATCACTCTTCACAAATGCCTGAACAATAAGATAAATACGCCGACCATCCCCCTTCAGGAATAGGCTCTTCTCTTATTCCTGCCCCCTAATTGGTGTGTCATCCCAAGCTAACCTATACTTGAATAACGCTGTTTAATACTGGGTACATTTCATTGTACAAAACCTTTATTCTTTTCACCCTTTTCGTCTGTGAGTTGTGTACCGCTGCACCGAGTGACCAAAAAGCTGAGAATGAATATTTGCTGCAACAAGCAAAATACTTTCTATCGTCTGACCCAATACAAACGTTACAGATATTAGACGCGAATCTTGATCTTGCCCAGTTGACCCAACCACAACACATTCTTTGGCATATGGTCAACACGCGAGCATCCACTAACACCAATCAACTGGCACGTGCGGGTGCATCAATAGAATACTTGCTTTCACACCCTACACGCCCCTTCTTTTTAAAAAAGCGCGTCGCTATTTTGAGAATGGTGGGAATTTGGCTGCGAAAGTCATCGTATTTTAAAGAGGCCGAACTCACTTTTCATTGTGCACTCAAGCAACCTTCATCTTCTGTTCAGAGAATCGGGTTAACAATCAGTTCTGCCATTATTGCGCGTCGGCAAGAGCACTATCGCAGAGCTAAGACACTCTATTTAGAGGCATTGGATATCGCTAAAAAGTTAGACAAAAAAAGCGCTGTAGCAACAATCACCAATAATTTGGGGGTACTTGCATTAGATAACGGCAATCTTGAGCAGGCTAATGCCTATTTTAGACTTGCATTGGCCGGCCATCAGCTACAAGGAAAAAAACCGGGACATATCAATTCTGGCATCAATTTACTCTTTGTTTTCTTACTGCAAAAGCAATTTGTAAACTATCAACGCCTGTATGAACCTATCGCGCAGCTCGTTAATGAACTACCCGATAAACCAAAAAGAATTTACTTATTTTGGGTAAATAGCACTTATAAATTTGAGCAAGGTGAAAAAATCAACCAAGCTACTAAAGAGCAACTCATTTCACAGTTTTACCAACTAGAAAGTCGAGGCCTCAAAGCATTAATAAAACAACACTTAGCGTCACGGTTAAATTTAAGTGTGACTTTGCCGGCGAAGATGCCCAACAAAGTATTCACTGCACCTTGGTTTGACACAGTCAAATCATGCACTTGGTAGAGAGTAAGTAAAGCAACTGAAAATAAGATACAGATAAAAACAATCACAAGGTGACTAAAAAAGTGGAGTTTCACGATATTACGTTGATGTTTGCATTAACGCTCGCCGCACTCATTGGTGCCATTATGATCGCTGCCATTGGAAAAATGAGCGACTCAGCTCTGGGAGCCAGAATGTGGGCGCTGGGTTATAGCTGTTTAGCGATTGCCTACGCAATTAATGTTTTTGTTTCATCTGAGTGGAACCCCATTAGGGGTTTTACTTATAACACCATGTTGATTGCTGGTCACACTTGGTTACTGGCGGGCACTTGGCAATTTATGAATAAACCTTTACCCCCTCGTACTATTTCCCTGCTCTTTATAACAATTTTTGCATCCACCGTTGTGTTTACCTTTGTTATGCCGATACGCGATGTGCGCCTCGTAACCATTGGTGTCTGGCTGATCGTAGTACGAACAAGCTTTGCGTATTGCTTATGGCGCTATGCTAACAATAATCGCTACGAAAAAACCATTTCGCGCGTGGCAGCATCGCTTGTGCTCATTGAAGTCATTGCCACCATCATTTATACCACCAATGGCGCGCTTGGTGAGCTGCCTCTTATCGGTAAACAAACAGGTACCGTGGCTGTTATTACTTGGTTAGGTGCCTTAGTTGGCATTATGGTCGGAGCGCCGATTTTAATGCTGCTCAGTACCAGCCGCTTTATCGCTGAATTAGACAAAGCAGCTCACCACGACCCACTCACAGGCCTATACAATCGACGTGGTTTTTACTACGCAATAAAGCCGCTGCTTACCATTGGCGCACGCCAGCACAGCAACATACATGTTTTTATGCTAGATATTGATAACTTCAAACTGTTAAACGACTCACACGGTCACCTCATTGGTGATAAAGTTTTAGAACTGGCTGGCAAAACACTGTCAGACATCATTCGCGAAAGTGATGCGGTTGCCAGATGGGGAGGAGAAGAGTTTTGTGTACTGACATATGCCATGCATACGCATCATGCTTTAGAAGTCGCCGAACGTATTCGTCAGGTCTTCACTGAAAAATGTACGCTGCACCCTGCACTCATTCATGAAAGCATTACACTCAGTATTGGTATTGCGATTAATCAAAAGAATAATGAACGCTTTGATGCGATTCAAGCACGAGCAGACAAAGCACTTTATACTGCCAAAGAAACCGGCAAAGACAAAACTATTCTCTACAATGAGTAATGTGCTTAACGCAATAAAATGACTTTAGCCTCTTACAACGCGGTTTCGCCCTTCAGCTTTGGCTTGGTAAACCGCGTGATCGGCCTGTTTTAGAGATTGACTAAAAGGCAGTTGTAAATTGACTTGCGTCACCCCACAACTGACGGAAATCATGATTTTTTCAGAGCCATAACGAATTTGCTCCTGTGATAAAGCGATACGTAGACGCTCAGCAACATGATACGCATTATCTGCATTGGTGTGAGGTAAAATAGCAATAAACTCTTCACCACCGAGCCGACATAAGCAGTCTTCGGTTCTGAGCACTTGTTTACAACACGATGCGAATGCCTGTAATACAATGTCACCCACCTCATGCCCGTAGGTATCATTGATTGCTTTGAAATGGTCAATATCAACCATCACCATACTTAATGGCAATTCCGCTCGCGTATGGCGGCTAATTTCTCTATCAGCATAATCCATCAAGTAGCGGCGATTTTTTAGTCCCGTCAGCGCATCTTGAAATGCCAAGTCTGTCAATTGTTGTTGTAACGCCCACAGCTCACTCACCAATATCCTACGGCTACAGCAATCCGCAATTATTTCCGCATAAGACACTTCGGCCATTTGCCACTGTCGGGGTCCTCCATCGCCTTCAAAGCAAACAATGCCATGGGGCACACCATTTTTAAAAATAACGGTATCCAGCATGGTTGTTATGCCATTAGGGCGTAAATACTCATCGGTGAATTCAGCGGTACGAGCGTCTGTTTCAGCGTCATGGGCAGCGATAGATTCACCTGTCATTAACGCATCAAAATAAACAGGATAACGCTCATAACTCAATTTTGCATAATCTGTTTGATCCACATTACTGGACCAATCAGTATTGGCAACATTGAGTAAAAAGCAAGGTTGAGTATGATCGTCAAACAGCCAAACAGAGACCCTGCTAACCGCAAGTGTTGTTCGTCCTTCGTCAATAATATCCTGTAAAAATGCTTGATAACTACCTGAAACGTCAACTTCTTGAGAACATACACGTCTCAAACGTTGCGTTACTTCACTTAAATCATTGAGCATAAGACACCAAAGCCACTAAGAATACACACAACAAACACTTTTTATACCTCTACTAAGCATACGCAATAATTCAAGAAAGTAGGAACTATTTTATTCATGGAAGCATATTTACGTATTATTGTGCACTTTTCAGGGGGTTAAGCACAATCTAACCATTCGCTGGTTTGGCTTAGATTAGATTGTGAGAAAATACCTGAATACTACAGGTACTTTGCCAAGTACTTTTTAAAGATGGGATCTGTTTGCGCCAAAGTTTTTTGTTCGGCTAAAATCTCTTTCAAAATTGTTTTAGACGTTAACGGGTTTGCCAACACCACTCTGAAAACCACCGTCGGTTGATTGTCATATTGTGGTGGTGTCAACCGAGTACGTGAAACAAATGAGCGACCCGTTTCACGCTGGCGCTTTTGCATACTCGCAGTAAAGCGGTTTAACGCTGCATATATTTCAATGCGCTCAGCTTCATCCGCTTGTGTAATGGCGCGCTTTATTTGGGTGGGCACATACCGATACGTTAATAAGCACAACTCAGGTTCAGAAATAAGTTCAAAGTCAGGATCATTTTTTATCAGTTCGGCAAAGTAACCCGCTTTGTCGATGCCTTTATCAATCAACATTTCATAGCCTTTACGGCCAATCACACGCATACAGGCATGTACCAGCATCGCCATTCCCGGACGACTACCTTCTAATGTATGACTGCCTAAATCTTTTGAGCCCTTACGTAGAATATATTCAGCATGATGCTCTATTACATCCGCGGCCGCTGGGTCTTTAAATAACACCAGCCCAGCCCCCATAGGGACATACATTTGCTTGTGTGCATCAATGGTAATTGAATCAGCGCGTTCAATACCAGTGAGTAAATAACGGTTATTGTCTGACAACAAGGTCGCTCCGCCCCAAGCGGCATCGACATGAAAATAGCACCCCAGTTCCGTACTGAGATCTGCCATCTCATTCAACGGATCAATATTGCCAGTCTCTGTTGTGCCTGCCACACCCACTAAGGCTAATACCTTAATGCCTTTGGCTTGCAGTTCCAACGCTTTTTCACGCATTTTTTCGACGTCAACTTTGTTGTTATCTCGGGTTGGAATACCAATAAAATTATCTCGCCCTAGCCCCAAAATGTCAGCGGCTTTACCCAATGAGTAATGGCCACGCTCTGACACCAACACTGCTAACCCTTTATAACCGTAATGCAGCATGCCTGCTAGCACACCTTGTGCGGCAATGCCTTTAAACTCGCCATCGGCTTTGAGCAAACGATTTCGTGCGATCCACAGCGCGGTAATGTTGGCAATGGTGCCACCAGAGCAAAACGCGCCCAATGATGTTTTCGCGCTGTGCATCCATTTATCGTAAAAACTGGCCTCGTTACCATAGGCTAAGTGATGCATCATGCCTAAAACTTGGCGCTCTAATGGGGTGAATGCTTTAGACGTTTCGATTTTTACGAGGTTTTGATTTAAACCTACCATCAATTTCGACAGTGGAAGCACAAAATGAGGAAGCGCTGAGGTCATATGCCCGATAAAGCTCGGTGCGGCAGTGTGCACTGAATGGGCAACCAACTGCTCCATAATGTCCTGCGCATAGTCAGACACAAACATTGGTTCTTCGGGGATCACAGCATCCTGAAAGTCCTTTTCTATTTCATGTAAAGGCTTCTCAATGGCCGCGATGTTCTCATTTAAGAACCCGGCTAAATTATTAGAGATTTCTAACTCTATCTTACTCAGAGTCGAATCTGGCGCTTCTGGCACCGTAAAAATACGCATCAAACTTTCTTCAGAAGCGACAGCACAACGCTTTGGACCCATCTTGCTACCTAATTACCCCTACAGATCTATTGCGTTTACCACAATGCCCGTAAGTTTGTTATGACGAAATGGCTAACTTTACTTCAAGTTGCTAGGTTTGTCTCGCTTTGAACGCTGAAAAGTCGCGAAATACCTTAATGATTAGTGACATTATCATTTAAATATAACGACACTTTATTGAAATTTACATGTATATTTAAGTTTATAAATAGTAAAAATAATATCAATATGTGCTATCAATCCTTTGCATTGCTTTAGCTTCTAAGTTTAAAATTAAGGGACAGGATTAAAAAGGGAATTATATGCTCAGAAGGACCTCTCTCGTTGTTTGGCTATTTATTGGGTTCTCTACCTTTATTGCAAGCCTTGCGGCTTATGTTGGGTATACCTACCATACAACACGCCAAGCCATTATGGATGATATTGATACGCGCCTATTATATGCGGCTAAAAGCGCACAACTTATTGTCGGTAATGATTTCCATAACCAATTAGAAAACATTGAGCAATATCAATTTCAATCACTCAGTGCCAAGTTAACCGAACTTAGCGAAGCGCTAGGTGTTGAATATGTCTACACCATGATCTACGACTCGCCATATGTGCGCTTTACATCGTCCAGCTTCACCAAAGAAGATTTAGAAAATGGTCGTGTCACCCAATTCTTAGACCCTTATTTAGAAGCCACCGTTATTAATAAAGGGGCATTTCGCTCAACAGAACCTGTTTTTGAAGTCTCTGAAGACCAGTGGGGCTACTTTAAAACCATTTTAGTGCCGTTTGTGAGCGCAGACGGCACAATTTACTTAGCCGGTGCAGATATCACCATTGACAACGTGCAACGTCAATTAAGGTCAAGCGTGGCAAAGGCAACACTCACCGCCAGTTTCTTTTTCTTTATTTCTTTGCTCGTCGCTGGGCTCTACTTGTTGCTTTATCGTAAAGCCATGACCTCCGATACCCGAACGGGCTTTGCTAATCGCATCGCTTTAGAGCGTGATTTGGCTAAAAACCAAAACCAGCACCTGAGTCTAGCGATTGTGTGGGTTAGTGAGTTAGAAGATATCATTAGCTTTTATGGGGCGAGTATTGGCGACCAAGTCATTCAACGGGTCATGCGCCATTTTAGCGAGTTTACTTATCCTTATCCGGTATACCGTCTTGCCACCTCTAAATTAGTGATCATGTGCGACACCGATAAAGGAGAGCATTACCTGAATAATTTGATCAGAGAGTTTCCAAGCTCCCATCCTGTCATAAATAGCCCACACCTATATATTCAATTGTGTGCAGGTATCGCCTCAGGTAATAAAGCTTTATTGCTAGACAACGCCTATGTGGCATGTCGCCAAGCCAAACAACAAAATAAAACCGTCTGTATGTACACCACCAACAACCAAGAGGCGAAACAGCAACAAGCGAGTCATCTGGCAATGGCCAATACCTTACAAAATGCCTTTGAACACAACCGTATTGTCGCTTACTTTACACCGCGATTTGACGTACAAAAAAATCAAATTACGCAACACATTTGTACAGCACGTGTTATCAACGAGCAAGGTGCAATTCTCAATGCCGATATGTATCAAAAAGTTGTAACACGCTCGCGTATGGAAGGCAAAATGACCCACAACATTTTGACGCAATGTGTCACTCGCTTCAGAAAAACCAATACAGCATGGAGCTTAAAGCTCAGCTATCAAGATGCAACTGACCCACAACTGATTGACTTTATTAATCAAGAATTAAGACGTTACCCGCAACCTGCACTGGTGACCTTTGAATTTGATGAGCAGGCGGTGCTCAATAACTTCAATTCAATGGCAACCTGTATTAATGGCCTCAAAAGTAAAGGGGTGAAAATATTAATTAATGATGTAAGCAGTGGCTTATTAACCGTCAGCCGAGTTATGAAACTCAATATCGATGCCATCAAGCTCGATGAAAGTATTTCGGCGCATATGCACAGAGATGATCAAGTGTTTGAATTCATTTCTCACTTGGCCAAGCTATGTAGTGACCGAGATATAAGATTGATTGTGGGGGCCGTGCAAGATGAAACACAGTTTCAGCGTTTTATTGATGCGGGTGTGAGTATGATGCAGGGTCGCTATATTGGCAAAGCGACCCCTCACATCAAAACAGACTCACGTAACCTAACTCACTAAAGGTTTATGACTAATCGCGTGCTCGACTGACCACTCATCCAGTATTTACGTTCAAAGGGGGTAATGGCTTGGTCGCTACTATAGGGCTCGACAGCAGTCGGATGCCCTGATAATTGTAAAGCACGCGCAAACTCTTTAACGTAAATATCCCAATTACTGCGCACTTCAAGCCGACCACCCAGTTTAACAATAAAAGGAAATACCCCAGCACCATGCCAACGACGGCCAATGTGCTTTGCTTTTGGCCATGGGTTTGGGTAAAGCAAGTAATGATGGGTTGGCTGCCAATTGGCCGCCACAGCCAAACGCCAAAAATCATTCAAGTCGGCTCGCACCAAAATATACTGTCCTGACTCCGTTTGCTTATATTCAACATCATGTTTGTCTAACCGATGTGCCGACTTATCGATGCCAATAATTAATGCATCTGGATGCAGTTTCGCCAAATTAGCGGTACTTTCTCCGACGCCACAACATGAGTCTAAAACAATGCCGCCAGTAAAAGCCTGAACACGCTCATTAACTTCATCAAACGCTTTTTGAGTATGTGCCGCAATGGGCTTTTTAAACTCAGCCGTTAGGTGTTTATTTACAATCTCATCTAGCTTTTCATGTAAGCTAGGCTGGTTTGAGACAATACTTCTCGAATTTGCTTCTGTCATCAGTGACGTAGTCCTACTCCTCGGCGAATTAAAGTAAGCGCCAAGATAAATAACCCAGTAATAAATGCCAATAATACCGTAAATGCCACGTAAATGTTGACATCTGATACCCCTAAAAAGCCAAATCTAAACGCATTAACCATATAAATAATGGGATTCGCTTGCGAAACGCCTTGCCAAAACTCCGGTAACAGCGTGATCGAATAAAACACCCCACCTAAATACGTTAAAGGTGTCAGAATGAAAGTAGGAATAATACTAATGTCGTCAAAACTGTTAGCAAATACCGCATTAATTAACCCACCGAGGGCAAACACCGCAGACGTCAGTACTACCGTCGCAACGATCACGCCAATATTATGTATTTGAATATCCACAAAAAAGAGTGATACCAAGGTCACAATGAAGCCCACCAGCATGCCTCGTGCCATACCACCGCCCATATAACCCAGTACAATTATGTAGTTTGGCACTGGCGCAACCAATAGCTCTTCAATGCTTTTTTGAAATTTCGTCGAATAGAAGCTCGACGCCACATTCGAATAGGAGTTGGTGATCACCGACATCATGATTAAGCCTGGAACAATAAACTCCATATAACTAAAGCCCCCCATTTCACCAATACGAGAGCCAATTAAGCTACCAAAAATAACAAAATAGAGCGTCATTGTGATGGCTGGCGGTACTAATGTTTGCACCCAAATACGCAAAAATCGAATACACTCTTTAATCCAAATACTTTTTAATGCTACCCCGTAGCGAGTAATGCTCATGACACGCGCCCTTGCTCTAATAACCCAACAAATAACTCTTCTAATCGGTTTGCTTTATTACGCATACTTAATACCGTGTTGCCTTGTGCACTGAGCTGCGCAAACACCTCATTTAAGCTTTGTGATTTTTTAACTTCCACCTCCAGCGTGTGCTCGTCAGTTAAGTTAAATGGATACCCGTCAATGTCTACTGGCTGTACTGGCATTTTTAAATCCAGCACAAAGGTTTCTTTGTCTAACTTCGCCAGCAGCGCCTTAATAGTGGTGTTCTCGACAATCACCCCTTGATCAATAATGGCAATGTTTTTACACAGCAGTTCAGCTTCTTCAAGGTAGTGCGTGGTCAAAATAATGGTCACTCCTTGCTCGTTTATTTCACGTAAGAAGGTCCACATAGAGCGACGTAACTCAATATCAACGCCCGCCGTAGGCTCATCTAAAATAAGTAACTTTGGCTCATGCATCAAAGCGCGAGCAATCATTAAACGGCGCTTCATGCCACCCGATAGCGTGCGAGCTTGCTTGTCTTTTTTCTCCAGTAATCCCAATTGTGCTAAATATTTATCAGCACGTTTATGGGCTTCTTGTCTAGGTACACCATAGTAACCAGCTTGATTGACCAAAATCTGGCTTAAGGTTTCAAATTGGCTAAAGTTAAACTCCTGTGGTACCAACCCCAGCTCAGCCTTCGCATCTTCAAGTGCAGTATCAATAGAATGCCCAAACACCTGAACATCACCGGCGGTTTTATTCACCAATGACGCAATTACCCCGATGGTGGTTGATTTACCCGCGCCATTTGGCCCGAGCAAAGCAAAAAAGTCTCCTTGCTCTACCTGTAGGTCGATGCCTTTTACCGCTTCAACGCCATTTTTATAGACTTTTTTCAAGCCTTTTATATCTAATGCAACCGTCATGTTATTTTTGTTCTCCATAACCCCACCGCTTGGTCAGGGTATGCTCTATATTGAGGTGATCTAAAATGCGTGCCACCATAAAATCAACCAAATCATTAATAGTCTCTGGCTGATGATAAAAACCTGGCGCCGCAGGCATAATTGTGACGCCTAACTGGCTCAGCTTCAGCATGTTTTCTAAGTGAATTGAGCTAAATGGTGTTTCTCTCGGTACTAAAATGAGCTGCCCACGTTCTTTAATCACCACATCGGCAGCACGCTCTAATAAATTGTCGGAGGCGCCCATGGCAATGGCTGAAACAGCTCCAGCACTACACGGGCACACCACCATCTTTTTAGGCGCTGCAGAACCCGAGGCAACAGGGCTAAACCAATTGTCTTTGCCAAACACCTTAATTTGTTCCGGTTGGGCATTAAACATGGTCGTTAGTTGCTCTGTGGCTTTTTGCTCATTGCCTGAGAGTTTTACATTTGACTCAGTATCAAGCACAACGCGTGCAGCACTGGAAATAAGTACAAACACTTGGTAATTCATGGCCACCAATACATCTAGTAATCGCAACCCATAAGGCGCACCTGATGCACCACTAAACGCCAGCGTAATCGCAGGTTTAAAACTATTCACGACATTTACCCTTATTAATTAAACCGCACTATTGTGACAAGACACGCGTTGTTTTGAGCGCGCTAAGTAATTTTTGATGTAACCCACCAAAGCCACCATTACTCATAATTAAAATATGTTGCCCTGCTTGGGCATGCGCACACACTTGCTGAATGATTTCATCAATACTCGAAAAGCACTGACGCCCAGCCTTGCTGGCTTCTTCTCGCAGCGACCATCCCAAATTATCAGGCTCAAACAAATAGGCTTCATCGGCTTCACTCAGCGATGCCAATAAAGTGTGTTTATGCACCCCCATTGTCATGGTATTTGAACGCGGTTCTAAAATGGCTACCACAGGGGCACTACCCACTTTGGCTTTTAACCCTGCCAGCGTGGTTTTAATCGCGGTTGGATGGTGCGCAAAATCGTCATACACACTGATGCCATTCACTTCCCCTAGCAACTCCATACGGCGTTTTGGTGAAATAAACTCACTTAACGCGTCAATCGTTACACCGACAGGAATACCCACATGGCGCGCCGCGGCAATGGTCATCATGGCATTTTTTACGTTATGCTCACCAATTGCTTGCCATACCACCTGCCCCTCAACTTGGCCGTTTAAGCACACTTCAAACTGTGAACCATCTGCTTCGAGCAAGTTATACGACCAATCGCCGTTTAAAGTTTCCTGCTCACTCCAAAACCCCCGCTTTACCACTTCAACCAGTGCAGTATCGTCTGCTGGGTAAATGGCTTTACCTTGGGCGGGTAACGTTCTTAACAAATGGTGAAACTGAGTTTGAATGGCGTTTAAGTCAGCAAAAATATCTGCATGATCAAACTCTAAATTGTTCATGATCAGCGTGCGGGGCAAGTAATGCACAAATTTGCTGCGCTTATCAAAAAAGGCGGTATCGTATTCATCGGCTTCAATCACGAAGAACGGGGTATCACTGACCCGTGCCGACACCCCAAAGTTTTGTACTATGCCACCGATTAAAAAACCGGGGCGCAAACCCGCGTACTCCAATACCCACGCCAACATGCTGGCGGTGGTGGTTTTACCATGGGTCCCTGCAACGGCTAATACCCAACTGTCTTGCAGCAAATGATGCTTTAACCATTCTGGGCCTGAGGTATACGGAATGTTTTTTTCAAGCACGTGCTCAACACAAGGGTTACCTCGGCTCATGGCGTTGCCAATTACTACCACATCGGGGGCGGGGTTTAACTGTGCAACGTCGTATCCTTGGGTGAGTTCAATGCCAAGTGCTTCAAGCTGTGTACTCATAGGTGGATACACATTTTGATCAGAACCTGTGACTTTATAACCGAGCGATTGTGCAATAGCAGCAATGCCCCCCATAAACGTGCCACAAATGCCCAATATGTGAATATGCTTGTTATTATTTAGCGTTGAGACCATGAAAATGTGTGCCTTATGTAAAGATTTACGCTGCCCTGTTCAGCAAGGTGCTTACTATGCCAAATTTCTGCTCAACAAACCATAAACCTAACTGCAAAACAGCTGTGCAAAAACGGCAAGAATAGCTCACTCTGGCTGAATTAGTGATGAGTACCCGTATTTATCGCATTATGTGCTGCACTTTCTATGCGCGCTTACAATAAATACGCTCTATAAACGCTGTCTATAAAAGCTTGCGCCCACCACCGTCTTCAACAATTTATTATGATAAAACACCATAAAAAAATGCCAGTCAGAGACTGGCATTTTTCAGTGTAAACTTTTAATTTGCGTGTTTAACTTAAGCTTGGCAGTTCACGCAAACAGCGGTTATGCTACGCCGTATTGATCTCTATATGCTTTTACCGCATCAAGATGCTCACCCATGCTACCTTGCTCTTCAAGATACACAATTAAGTCAGCCAGTTTTACAATTGATACTACCTGAGTACCAAAATCACGCTCAACTTCTTGAATCGCTGATAACTCGGCTTTACCTTTTTCTTGACGGTCAAGCGCAATTAACACCCCTGATAAGTCAGCACCTGCTGCGGCAATGATTTCCATTGACTCACGGATAGCCGTGCCTGCGGTGATCACATCATCGACCAGCATAATGCGGCCTTCCAAAGGCGAGCCCACTAATGAACCACCTTCACCATGTTGCTTTTTCTCTTTACGGTTAAAGCAATACGGTACGTCTTTGTCATAGTGATCAGACAATGCCACCGCCGTGGTGGTTGCTATTGGAATCCCTTTATACGCAGGGCCAAACAGTAAGTCATATTCAATACCTGCATCTTCAAGCGCGGCAGCATAAAAGCGACCTAAACGTGCCAAATCACGACCGGTATTAAATAATCCCGCATTAAAAAAATACGGGCTAGTTCGGCCTGATTTCAGGGTGAACTCACCAAACTTAAGCACCTGCTTTTCAAGGGCAAATTCAATAAACTCTTTTTGATATGCTTTCATATTCTTACCTACTTAACTGATAACTAAACTTGAACAACAACCGATTATGCTAATGCTTTCTTTTGCAGGTCGATAATTTCACGAATTGAATGCTTAGCCAGCCCTAATAGCTCATCCAGTTCTTCAAACGAGAAAGGTTCACCTTCAGCCGTACCTTGCACTTCAATCAGCTTGCCGGTTTCGGTCATGATCACGTTCATGTCAGTTTCAGCTTCTGAGTCTTCTAGGTATTCTAAATCTGAGATTGCTTGACCGTTGTAAACCCCAACAGAAATCGCTGCAATCATAAATTTAAGTGGGTTATTGTTGATCATGCCTTTCGTACGCATGTGCGTCAGTGCATCAACCAACGCAACACATGCACCACTGATTGATGCAGTACGCGTACCGCCATCCGCTTGCAATACATCACAGTCGATAGTAATGGTATTTTCACCTAGGGCTTTTAAGTCAACCGCCGCGCGCAGTGCACGTGCGATTAAACGTTGAATTTCCATAGTACGACCGCCTTGCTTACCACGGGCCGCTTCACGGTTGTTACGAGTATGCGTAGAACGTGGCAACATACCATATTCAGCGGTGATCCAACCTTTGCCCTGACCTTTCATAAAGCGCGGCACACCGGCTTCAACGGTTGCAGTACAAAGTACTTTTGTATTACCAAACTCAACTAATACAGCACCTTCAGCGTGTATTGTGTAGTTACGTGTAAATGTTACCGGTCTGATCTGGTTTGCTGTTCTTTCACTTGGACGCATCCACGTTCCCCTAATATTCAAAATTTCAGTCATTATAATGGGTCAGCCTTTACGATGCCATGTAGAAATCGACAAAACAACGACATTGAGTGAAAATTGCTTGCTGCGTTGATTTTTTATTAAGCTATAATACCTGCTGGAAATTTTGTTAATAGATTAGGAACTTTACATGATCCATAGTATGACCGCCTACGCACGCCGAGAAGTTAAAGGTGATTGGGGCACAGGAGTTTGGGAAATCCGCTCAGTAAATCAGCGTTACCTAGAAACCTTTATCCGCGCACCTGAACAATTTCGCGGTATGGAGCCGGTAATACGCGAGCGCCTACGTAAACACTTACAGCGCGGTAAAGTTGAAGTGTATTTAAAGTTTACTGCCAACCCAGCACACGTGGGTGAGCTATCAATTAATGAAACCTTAGCTGAGCAGCTAATTAACAGTGCAAAGTGGGTGCAACAGCAAAGCCAAGGCGAGATCAATCCAGTAGATATTCTGCGCTGGCCAGGTGTAATGGAAGCACAAGAAGTTGACCTAGACACCGTGAATAAAGCCCTACTTGCAGGCTTTAACGAACTCATTGAAGAGTTTAAAGCCGCACGTGGCAGCGAAGGCGATAACCTTGAAACCATGATCACCACCCGCCTAGACGGAATTTTAGAACAAGTGGCTATTGTAGAAACGCACATGCCAGAAATCGCCAAATGGCAACGCGAAAAGCTCAATGCCAAATTAGAAGACTTAAAAGCCGACATCGACGAAAACCGCCTTGAGCAAGAGCTTATTTACTTAGCTCAAAAGCAAGATGTGGCCGAAGAACTCGACCGCTTAAAGTCACATGTAAAAGAAACCCACAAAATCATTAAAAAAGGTGGCGCATGCGGCCGTCGTTTAGACTTTATGATGCAAGAGTTTAACCGCGAGTCAAACACCCTTGCCTCAAAATCAATTAACACCGATATCACCAGCGCAGCGGTTGAATTGAAAGTATTGATTGAACAAATGCGTGAGCAGATCCAGAATATTGAGTAACCTCTAAATCAATTCAGAATCACCCAATATAGCCCAGTCATACTGGGCTTTTTTGTTTTTAGCGTCTGAGTTATTTTGGTTAATTTAAGTATGAAACAGTAAAAATGATAGTACTGGCTTATAAGTTAGCGACTCTGACCCTTTTGATTGGCAGAATGGCGGCAATCAGCTATAGAGGAGCACATGCAGCGGCAGCAGCTCGCATAAAGTGCACGGCCATAAAAATTAAAACGGGCATCATAAAGTGCTTATTTCAAAGCGTAGCATTAAGCTTTCGCGCTATTATAAGCACATACAGTTTGTTGTCGTAAAGTTCACCGCTTCAACGACTGTTGGATGCCCACTTAATTGGATAACGTGGGGCGACTGATGCAGGTGTCGCTAAAAGTTACCTGATACCGGCGGCTCAAGGGGCGCTGGCGAAACAAGCAGCTTTTTAAGCTGCTTGTTTTGTGCTCATGCGGAACCAGAAGTTTAGGTGCTTGGATTGCAAAGTGTTAGTAAACCTTTCGCCATCCTTTGAGCACTACTGGAATGACTTCACTATTAGAGTCGCTATCTTCACCTTGATTACTATGTGATTTTATATGAATTTTAAAGTTGTTTGAATTGTCGGTTGATGTAAATACAACAGAATCGCCTGACTTTACTCCCCACTTAGAGAAAAACTTTGTCATGTAAGTTATTCTATACTCATTGCGGGTGCTTTGGGGGGGAGAAAAGGTCTTTCCATTATAATATACATAACGCATTTTCCATTTTTCGCCGTCTGGATCTTCACAGACTATCCAAGCATCTGGGTTAAATTCTTCATGTTTAAGCGCAGGAAAAAAATCGAGAAGTTCTGAATTTTTTTTAGGAACAACAATTCCTGCTTGGTGACCGCCAGTTTCACCTGTATCATTCTTTGATAGAGATTTTTCATATGATTTGTTCATTTTTCCTCCTTGATAGGACTCTCATTTAGAGCTTTTCCAAGATCTTGTTCATCACGCGTACTAATAGGAATAGCCTCCTCGCCTAGCTCCCTTTTCCATAAACTTCTTTCAACCATAGTTTCCTCAACAGTGCCTTGATAAAACAGATGGTAGACGGTTACCGGTTCTACTTGACCTCGCCGGTGAGCCCTTGCAGAAGCTTGCATTTCTAATGCTGGATTCCAGTTTTGTGTATAGTGAATAACAACGGTCGCTGCCGTAATATTTAACCCTGCACCCGCAGCTTTAGGGTTTAAAACTAGCACCGCAGGCCCTTCAATTGAAGTAAAATGGTCAACTATAGATTGCCTCTCATTTTGAGGGGTTGAGCCATTAATTGTGTCCCAATAATTTACATTTAGATTTGTTGTTTGTTCAGCAGCCTTTTTAATTAATTCGCTGCAATGGTTATAAGCCGCAAATATTAGGGTTTTTCTTTGGTTGCGGGTCGCTTCCCTGAGTAGCTGAATACACACTTCCATTTTGGGAGTCATAAGAGAGTGCATTTCATTGGGAACAAGCTCAACATGGTCTTCCCAATTTTGGGCTTTCAAATGCTTAGCTCGTAGCCAAGGATGAGAACAGTAAATTGCGAGTTGTCCTACTGCAACAAGTTTCCCTGCTGGGCCATATTCCGAGATCGTTTCTTCTCTGATCCTTTCATACTCCTTAACAGCCGAAGGTTCCAGTTCAATAGGTATATTTACATCTGTACGCAATGGGAGGTCGCCAGCGACGTCTTTAACTTGTCGTTTGAGAATTATGGTGTCTGAATACTGGCTAAGCTCTCTGGCACCTTCTTCCGTATCAGGGTAAAGCACAGGAAAATTCTCTTTTGTTCCAAGAATTCCTGGAATGGCTAAGTCAGCTAGAGACCATAAATCTATGAGAGAATTCTCTATTGGTGTCCCGGTAACAGGGATGGTGTAACGCCGAGGTAATGAGCTCAATGCAACACGTCGCTTTGCTTCAGGGTTTTTTAGTGCCTGAGCCTCATCACAAATTAGATAAGTCCAGTCAATACCTTTAAACATAGAAATGTCATTGACCACAGTATCGTATGTGGTTACAACGATATCTGATCTCATTAAATCTCTATAATAACCAGTTCTATCATTGCCTCTATGGACAAGGATAGTCATCGAAGGGCTAAATCTATGTATTTCTCTACACCAATTTGCAACTAAAGTTGTCGGGCACACAATCAAAGCAGGGCTTTCATGTGAAGGTTTATTTAGAAGCATTGTAGCTATAATCTGGAGAGTTTTTCCCAAGCCCATCTCATCTGCCAGTATTGCACCTCCAATAGATTTAAGCGCATCATTTAACCATGCAACACCATGTTCTTGATAAGGGTATAATTTGGCATTAAGTCCATCAATTGGATCCGAAAGTGACATAGAAGCAGAGCGACAGTTTGCCGTTTCCGTTAAACTTAAACCTAGGTTTACCTCAATGCCCTCTACTCCATTTCTAATCAAGCTTAGAACTTCAGGATAACTTAGGTCCTTATGATTTACTCCCACTAATGCTTTGAGTACAAACTCTGGTGCATCATATGGTAGTGGCTTAATGCGTTCAGAATCCAGTAGCCAGTTGTGATGAATACTTAAACAAGAAACAAACTGACTTACACCTGATTTACGAATAAATGCGCCTAAGGAGGCTACGTACTTATCGCTCTCTCTATTAATTTGTAAAACTGGATTTTGAAGCCTTTCAGAGAATACGTAAGGTAAAGTAGATTTATCAAACTCACGATAGTCTTCCTTTAATTTAGATAGGGTAGTACTCATAGATTCATCTCTTCCCTTAATTCGTCTGGTGTCAGAGCTGGTACGCGTTTGTGAATAGCTCTATGACAATTTGGACATAAAGGAATTAGGTCTTTTTCCGGATTATAGGCTCTGGGTTTCCCCACTTCTGAAAGCGGCTCAATATGGTGAACTTCAAGAATAGAAGCTAATTTTTTGCCATAGGTTTCGTGGGGAATGAAACCACAAACATTGCACTGTTCTCCGTGTATTGAAAGACAGAGTAGGCGGTTTCTTGGGCTTCGTTCCCTTTTTCTAACTAAATATTCTTTTACACCACCCTCAACTATTGAGTGCTCTTCTTCTCTTTTTTCTTCTTCATAACCAATTAATTCTGCTACCGCGGCAACTAATGGGACCATTATCAGACTTATAGTGTTCAATATTTCTTGAGAACCATGAAGATCCGAAACTTTTCTAGTAACTTTAATTTCGATGTCTGAGGAGGTTTGCCAGCGATCAGTCGTAGTTGAACCGTTAATAGATACGTCGAATAAACTCTTTAATTGATTAGTAAAGGCATATGCAAGAGCATAGTCCTCTATTGAAGCCCTGTCTTGAATGTGTTTTATACAGTCTACGGCGTAACTCCCGAACTTAAATGACACAATATGCCTTTTAAGTCCTGAAGGGCGAATGGAAAAGATTGGTCCATTACTTCTGTTGTAGTTATTGAACCAAAAAGACAAACCTCGCCTAGCCTCTTTGGGATTTCTAGAGCCCTTCATATTCGCGCCTATTTGCTTTTCAATTAAAGCGCGAATTTGTTCTATTTCATTGTCCTTCATATGTATTTGAAGTCTATGAAGTTGGTATATCAGTGGTTCTCAGGAGTTTTTTGAGATTTGAAGACACCTCATCTCTTATATCCTCCCACATATTTGCTAGCTCTTCATCGGTATTTTTATGTTCTGCTGCGGCTAAAGCCCATAGAAGTAAATCTAACCCTTCAATAGATATTCCAGATTTGGCCTGACTATAAACCTTAGTGTAGAAGTCATGTTGCTTGTTTAAGTGTACGCCAGTTGAATGGTTTGTATCTGTTCTACTGGTCATACAGGGTTCCCATAGTGCACCACTCGGTATTCCCTCTACTGGGTTAACAAAAAGGCTATCAGGGTCAACATTGCTCTCAATGGGAGTTAGTATTTTTATACCGTTCCCTTGATTATTTGATACGACGGCGCTGCCTGATTGCTCATCTACTGACTCAACTGTTGCCTTGGAGGTGTTTTTGGTTTCTAAAATCGTTCTGTTTGAATCACCGTGTGATACACCATCCGAGACCGTAACAGCTTGTTTACGACGGTACCTTCGGTCTGCTTCTTTATATGCAGGCCTTAATAACTCTTCAAGAGCCTCTTCTAATGCTGGGTCCAGTAATATTCGACTCTTTTTAACATCCACACTAAAAGCTTCATCTAGTTCGTGATCAAAATCAAATTCAATTCGTAGTAATGACCAGTGAGGATCATCAGAGCGCCAAATTCCTAGGTAACCACCGTAATGAATAATTCTGCCTTCACGATGGATATAGAAGCCTTGTCCGCGGTTGGAAATTTTTGCGTGCTTTTTATTCTCTTCTTTCGTCATGTCTTTAGCATGAGGGAGAATCCAAGCCTTTACGGTGGCATTATGCACCGTACCATCTTCCCGTTGGATCGGGAGTGTCGTTAACTTATCGGGAAGTACCTGCTCTGATTTTTCAGGATAAAAAGGATTCCAATGTTCAACCTTTTTGTCATTAACGGTAATGTTTACATTACGGTGGTCAGTCTCGTTAGGGTTAAGGTATTTGTGAAAGATCAGAGCACAGTGGTCAATCAACTTTGCTCTTCGTGTCTTGACTGCATTTTGTTCTTTAGTGCCACCGGGCTCATCATAAACTTTACTCAGTAACCTGTCACAACGAGACCATACAACTAGAGTTCCAGACTCACCGCATAATTCTTCAAAAATCTCTTGCTCATCTGCCGATACTGGTTCATCTAACATTTCCCAAGTGTCTTTCTCTGCAACGTGATCGAGATCCCAAGTGAGCTTGAGTAATTCTTGAGATGTATTCTGTCTTGATATAACAGAGTACTTCAAACAAACTGAACTTGATGCCGTCTTTAGTCCCAAACCAAATTTCCCTAATGAAGCAAGATCATCACGAATTTTCGCTCCGTACTTCATAGCATTGAATAGGCCTTTCTCATCCATGCCATGCCCATCATCACCAAAGAAGACGAATTTTTTTCCGTCTGACGTAAGCTCTATATTTATATTTATATTGCTCGCACCCGCAGCGATGGAGTTGTCAATGATATCGGCCGCTGCGGTATATAAGTCATAGCCAGTATCTCGAAGACCGTAAATTAGCCGAGCTGCATCAGGTTCATTTAGTAAATCACGATTTTGCGATCGTGATGTAATAGTAGTGACAGAGTCAGCCATATAAAGTCTCACTGTATAAAGTTAATTAAAAATTTATTTATGTTAATAAGTTACAGAGAAGTACCTATTGTTATTTAGGCACTATAACTAATAATTTAGGAAGAAAAAACTGTAAAGCTATTTTTTAAAAAATTTATATAGGTAGAACAAAAATCGACAGTTTGTCGTTGAGAAGGTGTTCGAGACCGGTAAAACATATTACCGTTGAGTCTCGATTTATTACTAAGTCGCATCCCTTCTGCGTGTTTTGTTCTTATTAACAGCAAGGGTAATCCTCTCTTTCATCAACTCAGCTACGGCTCTGAATACTGGAACTACAACGGAGTTTCCAAATTGACGGTACGCTTGAGTATCTGATACTGGTATGATGAAATCACTTTTTCCGGGAGCATCAAATCCCATGAGGCGCGCGCACTCTCTTGGCTTTAGTCTACGTGGACGGCGAGACTGGTTTTCACTATTCCAAAAGTCTATTTCTCCTAATGAGGTATCCCAGCCCTGATCAATAAGAATTTCAGAGCCATCTTTGTGGTAGCGAGCAGATAACGTTCTGGTAATTACATTTGGAGTATCCGGCTTAATTAGTCCATATCCAAAACCATTACCTTTAGCTTTATGTTTTTTGGCATACTCGTATAGATATTCCCATAAACGTGGTGTCAGAGTGTATTTTGATAACTCTTCCTCAGTGAGGTCATCAAGTAGTTCATGGAGTTCAGGTATTGTCTCAGGTTTATTAATTAATTTAAGAGAAAAGCCCTCTGACAAGTTTAGGTTCTTTCTAAATCCTACAAGTACTATACGCTCTCTGTGTTGAGGTAAATATTTCGCACCATCGATTATTTTTGGATCAGAAGAACCCGGGCCATTAAATGCAATGTCAGCTACTTCATAGCCTAGTTCATCAAGTGCGTCCACGATAATCTTAAAGGTTTTCCCTTTGTCATGGCTTCGAAGGTTTTTCACATTTTCCAGAACAAATGCAGAGGGTTCTTTGGCTTTAATTATTCTGCAAACATCAAAAAATAACGTACCCTGCGTTTCGCACTCAAAGCCATGTGCTCGTCCCAAAGCGTTCTTTTTTGATACACCAGCAAGAGAGAAAGGCTGACAAGGAAAGCCTGCTAGCAGGACATCATGATCGGGAATATGCTGATCAATATTATTGTAAGCGTCTTCTTCAGTTGCCTCCTCCTCTTGAGAGAGGGTTATTTCGCGGATATCTTCATTAAAATTATGCTCTTGATCAGCGTAGTAATTGGCTTTATATGTCCTTACAGCGTATTTATTCCATTCACTAGTAAAAACACATTTGCCCCCAATCTCTTCGAAGCCTTGACGAATTCCACCAATTCCTGCGAAAAGATCGATAAAACGGAACTCCGGATTATCGTAGTGTTCTGGTTTTTTGGGAAATAAGTCTTCGAGTATACGAGCTTCGCGAAAAGTGAACCTCTTGTCTGACTTTCCTTTCAAAATTCGATTAATAGTTTCACGGCACCAATCATTAGGTGTTTGCTCTCTTAGAAATTCTGCAATCTGTTTTTGATCATATATTTCGAGCGATCGATTGATTAGATTGATAGTTTCTTGTTTTTTTAGCACCGTAATTTCCTAAAGGAGTAATATATGAGAGAGCATATCACTCAAAATACCCAGAGTAAACTATTCTGTATAAATATACAGTTTTTTTGGGAGGCATCTTTTAGCTTGTTGTTGAAGTATTCAACAGAAGCAAAAAAACAAATTGTTAAAGAGCGAAAAATAACAGCGTACATTTTTTGCCAATCCTGCCACCTAGTCTAGAATTCGGTGGTTCCTCCTGGAAGGCACCCTTGCACGCCGTTATTATTTTCGGGTCCGACCCTGTCGACAAAACCAACTTTGCCGCTCCAAAATTCAAACATCAACAAAAATCACTTTTTTATTTTTTAATTGCGCTGAAGTAGCCACATTTAAAAACTCGCCTATTAAACACCGCCTATTAAACACCGCCTATTAAACACCGCCTTTTGGCACCGATAATCACCGATGCCCGCCTAAAATAACTTCATCATTCGTTAGCAGAGAACTGCTCCTCTGACATTCAGCAAACAGAGGTAAATGTCTATTGCTGCGGTAGTAACTGTCTATCGTTAATGTTTGTGCGGCATCGCGTCCAACAAAAATACAGTCGTTTAGGTCACGTACAGCCTCACATCGTCCCAACTCTGCTTACTCACTCTCACCTTGTGCCTTCATCTTGTCTCTTACCAAGGGGAAGTGTGTCAGAAAGTTGGTCAACGATGTTGCAGGAGCCTGTCTCTATTGTCGCGGAGCGGCATAAATAGAGACAGGCGGGGATACTAGTTTTTAGCATTGGCTTGAATCCCACGCCGAACTTGGAACACAGCGTTTTGCATACCGCTTTTTCTGCAATATGCAAAACCACTTTCTGAGCTCGATGAGATACGGATGAGAACACCACCGGAGGGTGATTTCTTATCAGCTTTCCCCCTTTCAACAGGCAAGCCGCCGCATCGCTTTAAATGCTTTCATGTGGGCCGACCGTCCCTTTAAACGGTTTATTACTAACCAAATTCAGGGGAAAACATGAAAAAACACAACAATCAAGACTCAAGAAATTTTGGCTATGGAAAGCAGCTTGCCTATGCTGGCAAGCAGGCGCTCAATGACCGTTACGGGGCTGACGGCAAATTTTCAACCCGAGCAAGTCATGCTGCTAGGTTTAATCAATTTGCTCAATGGTGCAAAAGTGATGGCATTAACGATGCCAGAAAAATCACTGCCGAGCACATTGCTGCTTATGCGAGTGATCTTTCTAACCAGGTAGCATCAGGTGAAAAAGCGGTTAGCTATGCGCAAAACCAGTTATCATCAGTCAATGTAGTGCTATCGACCATGCGAGGCAACACGGCGCTTAACGTGTCACCATCTAAGTTAGTCGGAGAGAGAAGCCATATCAGAGACACGGTGCCGCTTTCACTAGAACGAAGCAACTTTGACCGGGCATTAAAACTGATGCCCAGTGGAGAAGGAAAGCTCGCCGTGTTTCTCGCGCGTGAATTTGGTTTGCGGCTTCGAGAAGTCGGCCTTTTTAGACCCGGAGAAGCCTTCAGCAGGCGATTAATAACAATGGCTACATTGATATTCAACGCGGTGTAAAAGGTGGCCGAACCGCGCCTAGGCTGATAAAACTGAAAACTGGTCAATTAGGAACGCTTGCTGCGGCAAACGTCATGCTGGGCAAACATCGCTGCCTCGTCGACAAACATGGCAGTTATGTCGACTGGAAGAATGCCCTGTACCGGGAGTATGAAAAATCAGGCGCTCATGCGTTGATCGGCAAATTCCACGACAATCGCGCCTCTTTCGCTTGTGACCAATACAAAAAGCTTACCGGCAAACCAGCCCCGGTTGTTGCTGGCCGTCGCCTAGTCTCAAAAGAGAAAGATAAAGCCGCCAGAGAAGTGCTCTCAAAATTCTTGGGCCACTCGCGAATTTCGGTAGCTGCGCAGTATGTGGGATCGGCACAATGAATGAGTTGAAAGCGAAAAAAATAGAGAAGGACGTTTTCCGCATTATGCGCCACAAGATCAAAGGCAGTAACAATCAGGTTGAGCTGACATGCTGGCGCATGGTGAGCATCGCCAAGGCGATTAATCAACGCTTTAGCGTGATGCCTTACCAAATACGGTTGAAGCACCTGGTTTGGTACATCGACGAGATCCTCTTCTGGAAACCCTCAGTCCACACCTGCTACCGACACTATCTTACTATTAAGTCGTTCGCGGTCTGTATTGATAAATGGGGACACTGGCAAAACTCGCTTGAACGGATAAAACCAAGCCTAGAGAGAGCATAAATCGCGGAGGGCAAAAATCTGACTTACTGCGTTAGGAGTTGGTGAGTGATATTACGGTTTTCACCCAACGGATGTTGTGCTCTAATAAAGTCGTTCAATTCATGCGAATTTGTGCAAATGACGGATGCAGACGAAAGTGGTAACTAAAGTGGTTACTCGTCTAGGCTGGTAAACTAACGATTGGCTACAGCCCCTGATTTTATTGGTCTTGTGAACTACCATGGACTCTATCCGAGTTCCAGATCCAGAATATTGAGTAACCTCTAAATCAATTCAGAATCACCCGATATAGCCCAGTCATACTGGGATTTTTTGTTTTTAGCGTCTCAATTATTCTGAGTAATCTCGATCTGAAACAATAAAAAATGATAATTCGCAATTATAAATCCAGAACTCTGAGCCTTTTGATTCAGTGACTTGGCTATCAGTATGAGCCTAAATTCACCACTACCAGTGAATGTTTTTTTGAATCACTCGCAGTACAACATATATTCACCAATAGTGATGAATATACTTCCCGTTCTAACGACTACTTGTTTTATTCACTAATAATGGTGAATTTTTATTGCTTGTATTAGATCCACGAATATAATCACTATTAATGGTGAATAATTGAGTATTTTCAATATGGCTAATCGCGTTAAAGTGTCAGACATGCCCAGCTCTGTATACATAGAAGATGCAGCAATACTTGGTAAGCTGATCAAAGCAAAACGAACAAAGTTGAATATGAAGCTGGCAGACTGCGCAGCGCTATGTGGAATTGGCATAAATACCCTATCACGTATTGAAAACGGCAATGCTAATTGCACTTTATCCGCAGTATTTTCAGTCTTACAAGGGTTAGGGATCAAACTCACGACAAAAGAGCTATTAACTCCTAGCTCTCACTCTTTAGCAGATAACGAATGGGTTTAACACATGCATAATAAATTAGATGCCTACAGCCTAAACACAAAATTTTCAGATTGATTAATCGGTTCACTCGTATTGAACAAAGAAACAGGCTTGCTTAAATTAGAATACAATAAAGTGTGGCAGCAAAACGGTTTCCCCATATCACCAAGCTTAACGCTTGATAATAATCACGATAACTCTGTTGCATACAGTTTCCTTGATAATGCCTTACCAGAAGGAGAAGCTTGTTTACTGCTGGCCGAAGAAGCTGGGGGTCCTGTAACAGTACCTTTAAATAAACCAACTAAATTGTACTTGTAATAGTGCTGATTAAACCTTTCCATTGCTTAGACTTTTGTTCAATACCTACAGACGCCATTAAAGCCTTTAAGGTCGCTATTTGAGCTTGAGTAGGTTGTATAAATGAACGATTGTAGTCACTATTCCAGATCCCCAGTTCAGCTGCAAATTGCGCTTCTTTAAGCGTTGACGACATTTTTTCATTTACTGTCCATGAAAGTAAAAATACAGCTCTATCCCATTTGTTAAGGTGATGAGAAATAGCCACACAAGATAATGCAGTATGAGTGTATACTGATTCGTCGATTATGCGTATCAGTTCATTCACACCAACATGAACATTCACCTTCACAATTAACTTTGCAGAGTTCTTACATACGGATGGCGCTGGGTCTTTTAACCCTTTGAGCAGGTATATTTCACTATTTTGTGGGTCAAGTCTTAACAAACTATTAAGCGCCTGTTTTCTCAAAGAGGGCGTTACACTGTTATAAAAAGATTTGATTTTTTCCAAGTCATCATGACTATTAAGGTAGCCAAGCCCCCAAATAGCAGCTTTGGTTTTTACGCTTGTTGTGAAATTATTCCGATATAACGACACGGCGTCTTCGCCATTTTCAAGGCAATACTTTATGGCAAGCTCGCGTACCGAGGTATGGTGGTCAAATAAAGCATTTTTAGCAACCGTATCAGCATCATCTGCACAGAGTAAATACCGCAATGATTCCTTTCGAATAGGCATAAATGCGTCTTTCAATAAAGACGAGTAATAGCTCTCTAACTCGTCAGGGTGCATTTTTTTGGCCCATCGAAAGGTGTTCATTCTCACTAAAACGTCTTTGCTTAAAAACGCAACCGACAATAAATTAGCTACATCAATGAATTGACTTCGAATTGCTAACTGTAAGCACAATCTTGCAATATCACTATTTACGTTATGAAGCCCGTCGAGCAAATAAGATTCATTTGATTCCGCCAACAATAAAACTTCAATGTGCTGGATGAGATGTTCGTGATCTGCTCTATGGCACTCTCTTAAATGGTATATATGTGGCAAGCATTGAATAATTGAGTCTAGGTGCTCTGTTATGATCAATTTTTTAAGTGACTTTATTGCAGCAGCCCTAACTTGTGGCACCCAATCATTAACACGCAGAAGCAAACTTGGAATTGCTATCGGATCACCTAAATAACCTAACTTTGCAGCGGCATTCTCTCTCTTGTAGCCATCTCGGTGATTACTTAACTGAATCAACTCTTCGACAGTCGCGACCCATTCAGTTGCTACCCGCTCTGTTTCCATCCGCAGGTTACTTGAATTGTCACGGAATACTAACTTTTTCAATTTTATAAACAGACGCTGCAAGCTAAGCAATTTTACATCCTTTTTTTCATCGCAATGGCAATACTTGAATACTATATAAAATTGGGACATAAGCGCAACGTAACAAAATTAAAATCTGGGTAAATCTACATTTAGTCTTGTTGTTTAACGTCGCAATACCAGTAAATAACATGAATACGCGCTTAGCACCTAAGTAAAACCACACTAAAAAGTCGTAATAGCTGGCGGCTTTATACCTCTTTTTAGGAAGTTCTATTTACTCCTTGCGTTTACTTACCCCATTCTCAGCCCTCCCGCGGGGCGCTCACTGCCAACAACCGGAACTCGACCTCATCTCCCATCACATTCTCAGCCAATTACCGCCAAACACTGTCAACAAATGTAAACATGACGTTTACATTTTGGGCGTTTCGAAATATTATGTATACCGAAGTCATAATACGGCTAAAAGCGCAATATTTGGCTGTTTTTCACTGATACACTCCTTACCTTGAAGTATTCATTGTTAACAGTGTGTATGTGTATATATGGAACAACTTCTCCCCTAAAAAATAAGGATAAGGATGTGATAGATGGTGATGACCTAAGGGCGATGAGAGTCAATGCAGGTATTTCTCAAGACACCATGGCTAAGAAACTTAAGTGTGATAGAAAAACCGTCATCAACTATGAGTTAGGTGTGAGTGATATTCGCTCTAAACAGCTTTTCATGTGGCTGGTATATTGTAAGATAGACTCAGGATCTTTGTTAAACGAAATTAAGCAGATCCGTGATCAAGTCAATCGTACAAAAAACCCAAGCTTACAGGATGAAGAAAAATGAGAAAAACGCGCTTATCAAATGCTCTGAACAATATGAATTTTTTAATAAAGTCGGTATTTCGCTATAATGGGCAAAAGTTAGAAGCACGCTCTTTTACTCAACAAGCTTCACAGTTGTCGTCTTTAATAAGTTGCCCTTCAACCGAAAAAATATCAGAACAGTGTATTAATG
Organism: Pseudoalteromonas sp. MMG013; assembly: GCF_018100885.1. Classification (NCBI taxonomy): domain Bacteria; kingdom Pseudomonadati; phylum Pseudomonadota; class Gammaproteobacteria; order Alteromonadales; family Pseudoalteromonadaceae; genus Pseudoalteromonas; species Pseudoalteromonas sp. MMG013. Next base: position 90,601 of record NZ_JAGJEE010000013.1, read on the forward strand.
ATAAATACACTAAACGACAGGAACTCAACTCCAACAAGTGTTCTTTGATAAATGGTTCTGGAGGAGTAAAGCCAACAAGGCCCCCTGTTGCTAACTATGCACCTATTATCCCCATCGATACTTCACAAGGATAGATAATGAAAGTCTCAAATTTAATTTTACTAAGTATTTTCTCAATACTGATTTTCTATATTCAACTTTGGGATCATAGAGTGGTTACCCCCCTATACATACTACTTTTAGGTACTTGTGTAGGGTATGGTGTTTATACAAAAAATATCAATATGAAACACATAGCTTTATTTCTGCTCGTTATTCATATTATTGATTATAGCATTTTTGAAGCTGGTCTAATTGATTACATCACACCCTATGAAAACCAACTAATAAGGGGTACCCTAATTTTTGGTACTCAACTGATTATAAGTATCGGGACGGTACTGGTATTAATTCTCAGAGTACAGCTTTCCCGTATTTTCTCTAAGTCAAAGAGTATCGCTTTGACACACTTCGATGGCATATTCCATTGGTTGTACATATATTTATCAGCAATCTACTTTGTCGCTCTTTTAGAAAATATCGCATGGTCTTACTTTGACATGAAATCTTGGACATTCATTTACGATAATTTTGAAGGATTGATTTATACTGCATGGGCATTGTGTTGCGGTACCTTGCTAGCCATGATGATCACCTCTACAAAATCAAACTATCATGATGAAGAAGCTATTTCTTAAATCAGTTAAGAGGGCGTAATGCGGGTAAGTTAAGCTGTGCGTTAGCGATACGCCCTCAAATTTATTTATACCGTCCGCGTTTTATACGGCTTTCTTTCTACAACTTTTTAGACAAATATCACTTTCAACTTAATCGCTCCAAGCGATTATATTTAAATGATAAACGGGTGGTTATTATAACCTCCCGACTTACTGCCTGTCCCAAAATCATCATCCCAAAACCATTTCGCCTCAAGATCATTTCACCAGCCATTCCTCCTCCCTAATCGAGTCACATTTACCCGGTACACTTGTTCTATTTAGCATTGAGCTATTTAACATTGAGCTACTGCATGTATTTTCAGTAAACACTCCTTGTATACAGCGTCGGTTTACAGACCCTGTATTTCAAAATACTATGTTCATTAAAAAAGGAAAAATATGATAGATGGTGATGACTTAAGAGCGATGCGCATCAATGCCGGTATTTCGCAGCAAGGCATGTCGAAAAAGCTCAAATGTGACAGAAAAACCATTCACAACTATGAAATTGGTGTGAGTGATATCCCCTCTTCACGATTATTCCAATGGCTTACCTTTTGCAAACTCGATTTATCAATATTATTAAACCAAGTAAAAGCAGTACGTGGCGAAGCGAGTAAAAATGGTCAGTCAAAGCTGCTAGACATCATGTCAGTGATATTACTATTTAGCCCGTTATGGAGTCACTTAATCGTCACCCCTCTTTATTTGTTGCTGCTTGGTGTTTGCGCAGCTTACGGCGTGTATAAAAAAGACATCAATGTTACTCATATTGCTGGGTTTATCTTTATTCTAACAGCCGTTAATTACCCAATATTCGATAGTGGCCTAATAAATTACGTCACGCCCAGCGACAATAAGTTACTCCAAGGCACAATCATCTATGGTACTCAACTTATTTTAAGCATAATCACAGTGTTTGTATTAATTTTTAGAGTACAACTCTCTCGACTCATATCTAAATCTAACAATATCGCCTTAACGCACTTTGATGGCATATTCCATTGGCTTTACATTTACGCTTCTCTTATCTACTTGCTAGGGCTACTAGAAAATATTGCATGGTCCCATTTCGAACTGAAATCTTGGACGCTCATCTACGATAACTTTGAAGGGTTGATTTATATTGGCTGGGCGCTCTGTTGTGGTGCATTACTGGCGATGATGATTAGCTCAACTGGCTCAAACTGTTGTAACGATAAAAAAACGACTGGCAATGAGTAACCGAGGGCTATAAATAAAAAGGGGATCAGTTAAGTTACACTTTCTGCTGCTCAGTGAGATCAAATCTACTCAGCGCTGGTTTAAACCGCTTTGGCTTACGCTTGTTCGCCTTAAAAAATATGATTTCAAAAGCATGGTTTTATGGCCGTGACATTCAATGTACTTCATTTCATCCGCTTGTAAACGAGCTTAACCATTATGTGCAACCGCATAAAAAGCCTTTGCTCTCTACGCAACTACAATGACGTGGTTTTACCCGCAAAAATTCACGAGTAGTTGCACTATTTTCTTTATATTTCATCATTTTGTAACGTTATTTGTGATTTCGTCGTATTTTATTTTTCGATGAGGAGATTTTTCCACACCGAATAACACAATATATTAACACCAACACATAATTAGCTAAATAATATGTCAATACAATGCTTTAACATGGATATCGAAGCGAGTACCCCGCCTATTAACGGATTTAATAGCACTATCAACACGACCAGTACAGTGTTTATGTGCCGACTTGATACGCATATTTCTTGTACAAAACATCAATCACAGGGTGATTTGTTCATAAATACGCATAATACGCGATATAACGGTGTTTATAACGCACCACACAACAAATTGTACACCCTTTGCTTACAAACTAGCCTAAGTGCATTTGCCATGCTGCGCTTTTTAGCTGGGTCCTCTGACGCACTTAAAGCAAGCCCTCAGAGTGCTTCCCTTTACTCATCGGTCGAGGTGTAACATGAAAAACAACTCTAAAAAAAGACAAACCAAAATAAACCGATTTGAAAAAGAACTACAAAAGTCGATTCGCAATTTACGTAAAACCAGAGGGCTTACTCAAAAGCAGCTGGGTAATATGTTAGGCGTCGATCAAGCCACCATCAGCAATTTTGAAAGTGGTAAAACCGTGATGAGTATTACCCAGGTTTATGAAATGTTGCTTATTTTTGGCAATGACTTTTCTAGCCCTAATATTGCGCAATTAATGGGAAATAATCAGGCTGGTGCAGCACTGGTTGCTTAAATGATATTGCTATACAACAGAGTAGCCCCAATCTGATTTTACTACGTGTTCTGGGGCTCTGTTTTATAATGGCAAACAACTTGGATTCGTTTTTATAGCTACTGTAATGATGCTCTATCAATATCTCTTACCCAATTGCTTATACTCTCTGACTTACCGGCCTTTGACTTAGCGACCTCTGACTTAGCGACCTCTGACTTAGCGACCTCTGACAACGACCTCTTGCAACAACAATGCGCACTATCTATTAAAACCCCCTATTAGACACCTATTAGCGCCCCCTTCTTGATCCTGAGTTAAAAAAACACATTTTGTTACGCATGATCTGTACCCACTACATGAATTAAACTTGATTGAAAAACACACAACCATTGCGTAATTTATTTAGACCGACTCGTTCGGTACAACATAAAAATACAACACGTAAAGGAATTAACATGAAAATAAAACTCAACAAGAAGTCACTAAAGCAACTAGATAATAGCCAACATACACTTGCTAAAGAGTTAACCCCGCAAGCCGCTGGTGGACAATATGCATCATCGCCTTATAACGCGGGTTGCATGAGTTACCAAGGGTTAACCTGCCCTACTTCTCCGTATGATCCTGGCTGTTAATTATCGGTGCGCTAAGCCATACCCGTGTATGGCTTTTTAAAATACATTGATCCATTGATAAAAACCCGCCACTATTTACCCTATGTTACGTCTGTTATGCCATAAGCATGAAATTACTTGAAAATGTTCCACTGTTAAAACAACTTGAGATCATCAATCGACTCAACTTTTTCAATGAATTTACTCTGTCTGAACGGCAGGTATTACTTGAGTCATTTAGTCATTTATATTTAGTGCATGAAAAGCATCATGCATTTAAACGCTTTGAGCTCGATAACCGCTTGTTTATTGTATTAAGTGGCGAGTTTATAATTTTCAAAAAAAGTCAGTTACTTGAATTAGGCCGCGTAGGCCCTGGGGAGTTTATTGGTGAAGGCGCTTTTATTTGCCATAAAGAGCACTCTACCAGCGCCAAAGCACTCAAAGACAGTATTTTATTGGCCATTACCCCAGAAGCCATGACACGCCTACCCAATGTGATTAGAGAGAAAGTAAAAGACAAAATCATCGAAGGCATGAGTGCACGTATTAGTACTTTAAGTAACTTTATTGAAGATAATATTTAGCCTGTTTATCTTTTTCTTATATGGGTTTTAATACTTTTAAATATAAAAACCCTTGTATGAACAATTAAAAATAACCCCGTTAAGTGCCATTAAAAGCACCATTGTATTTATCTGTATAAATATTATTCACTTTACATGCATAGTACGCATGGTTAAATTTTGTACTCCACATTTAAAGGAATACAACATGAAACTCGTACTAAAGAAAAAAAACATGAAAGATTTAAAACATAATGCGAAAACATTGCCAGCAGAATTAACGCCCAATGTAGCAGGTGCAGGCGACTATACGTTACCTGTATGGAAGTGTATGAGCTATTTAGGCTGTATTAGCAATAACCCTCGCTTTGGCTGTTAATTTAACCATTTAACATTTAAATAGCCAAAGATAAAAATTGAGCACTAAAATTATTAAAATGTTTTAGCGCTCAATTTTTGACTAACTGATAGCGTATAGTATACCGAATTATTAATCGACGCTTTCCCCACTCAGTCTTAGCCAGTTATTAGCGAGTTATGAGCGATTAAATAAGGCCGTAAACGCACTAAATAATGTTTCTAGTTCATCAATCGTGTTGTAATGCATACACCCAATACGCACGACGCCGCCTTTATCCATTACACCCAGTTGCTCACATAAGCCTTGCGCATAAAAATTGCCATCCCACACACACATGTGCTGCTTACCTAAAAACTCTGAGACGTCTCTTGGGGCAATGCCTTCAAAGGTCAATGCAAAGGTAGGCGTACGCTCAGCCAACCGCGTTAAGTCGCTTATGCCAAATAACGTAATGCCTGGAAACTCGGCCAAGCGCGTTAAAAAGTATTCACTTAATGCCATTTCATGCTGCTTGGTGTTTGCAAATGCTTCACTCAAGCGCTGCCGACGAGGCGCTGTTTCAGGTAACCCATTTAAGCTTGCAATATAGTCAATGGCAGCAACCACCCCAGCTAAGCCCTCAAAGCTCTGCGTACCGGTTTCCCAGCGACCAGGAATGATATCTTTGGCAGGCTCCACTTTGTAAGGGGTAAAACCTTCCAAGTGCTCGCGTTTACCATACACAATACCCACATGTGGGCCAAAAAACTTATAGGCTGAACACGCTAGGAAGTCGCAGTTTAGTGCTTGCACATCAATGAGCTCATGTGGCGCATAATGCACCGCATCAACGTACACGAGCGCGCCAACTTGATGAGCCAATTCAACAATGCGCTTAATGTTGTTAATAGACCCTGTGGTATTTGATGCGTAAGTCACCGCGACTAATTTGGTATTGCTGTTAAGTAACTGCTGATATTGGGCCAAATCAAGGGTGCAGTCAGCATCATTCACTTGTAGGGCATGAACTGTTGCGCCTTTGTCTTCTGCCGCTTGACGCCAAGACGACACATTCGAGAAGTGGTCGGCGTTAGTGACAATAACTTCATCGCTTGCTTGCCAGTCTCTTGAAATAGCACGACTGAAGCTAAAGGTTAAGCTGGTCATATTGGCACCAAACACGATCTGCTCTTGGCTGGGTGCATTCAGTAAATCAGCCACGGCTTGGCGCGCATTACTCAGTAGATCAACGGTTTTTTCACTAGAGAAAAACGCCCCGCCTAAATTAGAGTTGTAATACCCTAAATATGCCGACATAGCACTCAATACCGACTGAGGTACTTGCGAGCCACCTGGGCCATCTAAAAAAATCGGCGATTGGCCGTTTACTTGCTGCATTAATGCCGGAAATTGGCGTCGTAGTTTAGTTAGGTCCATCATTCACTCGTTATGCGGTAAATACAAAACAATCTAAATAACCGACTTCATCAGCATTTAGTTTATTCATTGGTGTTGCGTTGTGCCACACTTCACGGTCGTTGATCAAAGCAAACAACCCATCTTTTATTTCCATTTTAAAACATGGTTCAACATCTTTGTTTTCATACACCAATAACTCGCCGCCAGCGATATTTTCATGAGACACACCACATACACACACATGATCGAAGCCATCTTGGTGAATACCTTCTGGTGCAGGGGGCGTATCGCTTTCAATGGCAAGCATGCGGAACTGGTGCACTTCAATATCACGCTCTTCTGCAATACCTGTCATCGCTCTAAATTCACTAAGCAAATGTTTAAAGCCTGTACTTTGCAATAAGCTGTCTTCTAGGTTTTCGTATACTCGCTCGACATTGCCCTGAAAGGTGTTAATGGCATCGTCTTGCACAAATGCTTTGGCTGGCTGAAGTGACACTTCATCTTGAACAAATTTAACCACAGAGTAACGGCGTTTCCTAAATGCACCATCGGCATAGGGGTTACTCGGTAATTGATTAAAAGAGGGCTTCACTGCGTTGATATGCGCTTGTTTGATGAAACGTAGTTGAAGCAAATTCTGATTGTTTACTGCGGTCATTTTGCGCTCGCCTATTGATGAGAAATTGGCGATAATTCTAAGCGAATGGAAAATAAATACTGTCTAATTTACCTATTAAATTACCAAGAAAACGCAACAACAAACCGATAATTGAATTATTTTTAGATATTTATTTCATAAAATTTTGATGCTTTGATTACGGTGTTTCACCCACAAAAAAGCCAGCAATACAGCCGGCTTTTTTCATTGCATATAATGATCACACAGCTTGTTGAATGATCACATTATCGGCTTTTTTAGTGTACTGTGGCATTTTATGAAAGTTAAGGTAACGATAGGTATCAGCTGCCGTTGCGTTAATTTTCTCTGCGTATTCTTGATACTCCGTCGTTGTCGGTAGTCTACCAATAATGGCAGCCACTGCAGCCAGCTCAGCGGATGCTAAAAATACATTTGCGCCCGTACCCAAGCGATTCGGGAAGTTACGTGTTGAAGTTGATACAACCGTTGCTTTGTCGGCAACGCGTGCCTGGTTACCCATACACAATGAACACCCCGGCGTTTCTATCCGCGCGCCCACACGACCAAAAATACCATAGTAGCCTTCATCGGTAAGTTGGTCTTTGTCCATTTTGGTCGGTGGTGCAACCCAAAGCTGTGTTGGTAAACGGCCGCCATAGTTATCCAATAACTTACCCGCTGCGCGGAAGTGACCTATATTGGTCATACATGAACCAATAAAGACCTCATCAATGCTTTGCCCTTGTACGGTTGAAAGCAAACGCGCATCGTCAGGATCATTTGGCGCGCATAAAATAGGCTCGTTAATATCAGCTAAATCAATCTCAATAATATGGGCATAGTCGGCATCAGCATCGGCTTCCATTAACTCTGGGTTAGCTAACCATTCTTGCATTTTAGTAATACGGCGCTCGATGGTTCGTACATCACCATAGCTTTCTGCAATCATCCACTTAAGCATAACAATGTTTGAGTTAAGGTATTCAGCGATTGATTCTTTAGAAAGCTTAACCGCACACCCTGCTGCAGAACGTTCAGCAGATGCGTCAGACAGTTCAAAGGCTTGCTCAACGGTTAAATGCTCAACCCCCTCAATCTCAAGTACTCGGCCTGAGAACTCATTGACTTTGCCTTTTTTCTCAACCGTTAATAACCCTTGCTTAATACCATAATACGGTATGGCATGGACTAAATCGCGTAGCGTGATCCCCGGCTGCATTTCCCCTTTGAAGCGTACCAAAATAGACTCTGGCATATCTAATGGCATAACCCCAGTTGCGGCTGCAAATGCGACTGCACCCGACCCCGCAGGGAACGAAATCCCGAGCGGGAACCGCGTATGTGAATCGCCGCCAGTCCCCACGGTGTCTGGTAATAGCATACGATTCAACCAAGAGTGAATAACCCCATCACCCGGACGTAATGAAACACCACCACGGTTCATAATGAAATCAGGCAAAGTATGATGTGTATTCACATCAATTGGCTTCGGATAAGCAGACGTATGGCAGAAAGACTGCATGGTTAAATCTGCCGAGAAACCTAAACATGCTAAGTCTTTAAGCTCATCACGCGTCATAGGGCCTGTTGTATCTTGAGAACCAACGGTGGTCATTTTTGGTTCACAATATTGGCCAGGGCGTATACCTTCGACACCGCAGGCTTTACCCACCATTTTTTGCGCTAACGTAAAGCCTTTATTTGATACTTCAGCAGCAGCAGGCTTACGGAAGATAGTTTCAGCTTCTAAGCCCAAAGAGGTACGCGCTTTATCTGTTAAGCCTCTGCCTATGATCAAAGGAATACGGCCACCGGCACGCACTTCATCTAGAATCACGTCTGACTTAAATGCAAAGGTGGAAAGGACTTCATCGCTACCATGGCGCTTAACCACCCCTTCATAAGGGAAAATATCGATTTGGTCGCCCATATGCAGCTGCTCAACGGGTAGCTCAATCGGTAATGCACCAGAGTCTTCCATTGTGTTGAAAAAGATAGGTGCAATTTTCCCACCTAAACAAACCCCACCAACCCGTTTATTTGGCACAAATGGAATATCATCTCCCATAAACCATAACACCGAGTTGGTGGCCGACTTACGTGATGAACCAGTACCAACTACATCACCTACGTACGCCAGTGGTAAGCCTTTTTTCTTCAAGTCTTCTAACTGTGAAATAGGGCCAATTTCGCCCGATTTCTCTGGATTAATCCCTTCTCGCTCAATTTTCAGCATCGCCAAAGCATGCAGCGGAATATCGGGACGAGACCATGCATCTGGTGCGGGTGACAAATCATCCGTATTGGTTTCGCCGGTTACTTTAAATACCGTGACGGAAATCTTTTCTGCAACTGTTGGTTTATCAGTAAACCACTGTGCGTTTGCCCAAGACTCAATAACTTGTTGAGCGTATGTATTACCAGCTTTGGCTTTTTCTTCTACATCGTAAAAAGCATCAAACATTAACAATGTGTGCGACAAACCTTTTACTGCAATTGGCGCCAACGCGTCGTCATCAAGCAGCTCAATCATCGGGGCAATATTATAGCCCCCTAACATTGAGCCAAGTAACTCAGCTGCATACTCTTTACTGATCAGCGGTGATTGTGTATTGCCTTTAGCAACCGCTGCGAGAAAACCCGCTTTAATATAAGCAGCATCATCTACACCAGGCGGTACACGGTTAACAAGTAAGTCTAAGATAAACTCTTCTTCACCTGCGCTCGGTGTTTTGACGAGTTCGATTAAGTCTGCGGTTTGCTGTGCATCTAATGGCTTAGGGACGATACCCTGAGCGGCACGCTCTTCTACATGTTGACGATATTCTTGAAGCACAATTTTACCCTCTTGATGACGTAAATTGGCGCAGTGTTTGTGGAAATCCTAAACCTGTCGCCTTATATTCTTTAAGGTAATTATAAGGCCTTTGCATATCGATGAGAATAACGCAACTGGAACAAGCACTTATACTCATTATAAATACAATGAATGGGGATGGGTAGACATCTCTATTTTCATGAATATTTGTTAATTAGTAATCATTCGTAACTAAACCTAGCAAGATTTTGATTATTATATTTTTTATCTGCTTTCCAAGTTTTAGACACAAAGCAAACGCTATAACTCTTAGCCATCATTTCTACGCGTAAAAGGCAGGTATTAAAAGGTCGTAAAGATAAAACAAGCCATGCTAAAAAGTAATCTTAACTTTATCTTCTTGATGTTGTGAGCATTATTATGAAAAGGTGTGAGATATAGCGAGTATATGTGAAATGACTAAAAATAAGATACAAAAAAGCCGAGCTATTGCTCGGCTTTTTTAGTGTCTTCTACAAGACTTACTCTGCAGACTGCGCGTCTTCTTGAGCTTCTTCCGCCACAGGGCGACCTAGAAGTTCAACATAAGCCATTGGTGCATTATCACCAGCACGGAAGCCACACTTAAGAATACGAGTGTAACCACCTGGACGGCCTTCGAAACGAGGACCAATTTCGCTGAATAACTTACCAACTACTTCATTATCACGCGTGCGAGCAAACGCTAAACGACGGTTTGCTACACTGTCAGTCTTAGCCAGTGTGATTAAAGGTTCAATTACACGGCGTAACTCTTTCGCTTTAGGCACAGTTGTTTTGATGATTTCGTGCTTCACCAATGAACTAGCCATATTGCTGAACATCGCTTTACGATGGCTGCTGTTACGGTTTAATTGACGACCACTCTTACGATGGCGCATGACCCTATCCTTCTAACTAAACTAATATAGTAACTTAGCTTATTCAGCTAAGCTTGCCGGAGGCCAATTTTCTAGGCGCATGCCTAGAGAAAGACCACGTGAAGCCAGTACATCTTTTATTTCAGTCAAAGACTTCTTACCAAGATTTGGCGTTTTCAGAAGCTCGACTTCAGTACGCTGTACTAAGTCACCGATATATTGAATTTGCTCGGCTTTCAGACAGTTTGCTGAACGTACTGTTAGCTCAAGATCATCAACTGGACGAAGCAGAATAGGATCGAATTCTGGCTTCTCTTCTTTCTCTTCTGGCTCAGAAACATCACGTAAATCTACGAATGCATCTAATTGCTCAGCTAAGATAGTAGACGCACGGCGGATCGCTTCTTCAGGATCTAAAGTGCCGTTTGTTTCCATATCAATGATTAACTTGTCTAAATCTGTACGTTGCTCAACACGGGCTGATTCAACCGAGTACGCAATACGTTCAACCGGGCTGAATGATGCATCTAGCAACAGACGACCGATTGGACGCTCATCGTCATCAGAGGATAAACGACTTGACGCTGGCACATAACCACGACCACGTTCAACACGAATACGCATGCTGATCTCGCTATTATTTGCCGTTAAATGACAAATAATGTGATCTGGGTTGGCGATTGTTACATCTCCATCGTGCTGAATGTCTGCCGCTGTCACAGGGCCTACACCAGATTTTGTCAGGGTAAGAAAAACTTCATCTTTACCTTCTAGAGATACAGCCAAACCTTTAAGGTTTAACAAAATTTCAATGATGTCTTCTTGTACGCCTTCTTTCGCGCTGTACTCATGCAATACACCATCAATTTCAACTTCAGTTACTGCACATCCTGGCATAGACGAAAGTAGTATACGGCGTAAAGCGTTACCCAGAGTGTGACCAAAGCCACGCTCAAGTGGTTCTAAAACAACTTTAGAACGCGTTGGGTTGATAGCGTCGATATCGACTAATCTTGGCTTTAGGAACTCAGTTACAGAACCCTGCATTTTATCCTCTCTTAACTCTTAACTTTACTTCGAGTAAAGTTCGACGATTAATTGTTCGTTAATGTCCGCAGACAGATCAGAACGCTCTGGTAGGCGCTTGAAGCTACCTTCCAATGTCTTACCGTCAACTTCAACCCAAGTAGGCTTTTCACGTTGCTCAGCCAACTCTAGAGCTGCAATGATACGTGCTTGCTTTTTAGACTTCTCACGAATTACAACAGTATCTTCTGGAGTAACTACGAATGAAGGAATATTTACAACACGACCATTAACCATTACCGATTTGTGGCTTACTAGCTGACGTGCTTCAGCACGTGTGCTTGCAAAACCCATACGGTAAACTACGTTATCTAAACGTTGCTCTAAAAGTTGTAATAGGTTTTCACCAGTATTACCTTTTAGGCGAGCAGCATCTTTGTAGTAATTACGGAATTGCTTTTCAAGTACACCGTAGATACGACGAACTTTTTGCTTCTCACGTAACTGTAAACCATAATCTGATAGACGACCTTTACGTGCGCCATGCTGACCAGGTGCTGTCTCAAGTTTACACTTTGAGTCGATTGCTCTCACGCCGCTCTTAAGGAACAGGTCAGTACCTTCACGACGACTCAGCTTGAGCTTAGGGCCCAAATATCTTGCCATGTTCTTTCTCCTAACCTATTGTTATACGCGACGTTTCTTCGGTGGACGACAACCATTGTGTGGAATTGGCGTCACGTCAGTGATGTTTGTGATACGGTAACCAGCAGCATTCAAAGCACGAACAGCAGACTCACGGCCTGGACCTGGTCCTTTAATGAATACTTCTAGGTTCTTAAGACCGTACTCTTGAGCAGCAGTACCTGCACGTTCTGCAGCAACCTGTGCAGCGAACGGAGTAGACTTACGTGAACCACGGAAACCAGAACCACCTGCAGTCGCCCAAGAAAGAGCATTACCTTGACGGTCAGTGATGGTTACAATCGTGTTGTTGAATGATGCATGAACGTGTGCCATACCATCAACAACTTGCTTTTTAACCTTTTTACGACGAATTGGTGCTTTAGCCATAACTTACCTCACCTTATCTTTTGATAGGCTTGCGAGGACCCTTACGAGTACGCGCGTTAGTCTTAGTACGTTGACCACGAAGTGGTAACGAACGACGATGACGTAAGCCACGGAAACAACCAAGGTCCATAAGACGCTTGATGTTTAAAGTCACTTCACGACGAAGATCACCTTCAACAGTGTACTTACCTACTTCTTCACGAAGTACGTCAAGTGTTTCGTCTGAAAGCTCACCGATTTTAGTATTTTCGGCGATACCAGTCGCTGCTAAGATAGCCTTAGAGCGAGTTTTACCTACACCATAGATAGCAGTTAAACCGATTACTGCATGCTTATGATCAGGGACGTTAATGCCAGCGATACGGGCCACTAACACATCTCCTATATTTCGATTCGATTCCCATCTGTTTGAAAAGCCCGTAAGGATACTCAAACGAAGACCGAACCACATTTAAAAACACAGGCTAAGTATTATTACTTAGCCTGCATGAGTTTTACTAGCCTTGCCTTTGCTTATGCTTAGGCTCACTGCATATCACTCGTACTACACCAGCACGTTTGATAACTTTACAGTTACGGCAGATTTTCTTAACGGAAGCACGTACTTTCATTGCTCAACTCCGTGAAAATAACCCTAGCGGCCGTAGCCTTTAAGGTTTGCTTTTTTAAGCACAGAATCATATTGATGAGACATCATATGAGTTTGTACTTGTGCCATGAAGTCCATGATCACAACAACGATAATCAAAATTGATGTACCGCCGAAGTAGAATGGCGTTTGCCATGCCATGGTCATAAACTCGGGCACCAGACAGATAAAGGTTATATACAAAGCACCTGCCAATGTCAGGCGTGTCATCACTTTATCAATGTATTTAGATGTCTGCTCACCGGGACGAATTCCTGGGATAAAAGCGCCAGATTTTTTCAGGTTATCTGCTGTCTCACGCGGGTTAAATACCAACGCAGTGTAGAAGAAGCAGAAGAAGATAATAGCCGCGGCTAATACCATCGCATACAGAGGCTGACCAGGAGTCAACACTGCAGAGATAGCTTGTAGCACATCAGCGACCGGACCTTCACCTTGGCCGAACCAGCTTGCTATAGTACCAGGGAACAGAATTATACTGCTAGCAAAGATTGGTGGAATAACACCCGCCATGTTTACTTTCAGTGGTAAATGCGTACTTTGAGCAGCAAATACCTGACGACCTTGTTGACGCTTTGCATAGTTAACGACAATACGACGTTGACCACGTTCAAAGAACACAACAAGATAAGTAACAGCGAATACGATTACCGCAATCAATAGCAGTGCTAAAACATGCAAATCACCTTGGCGCGCCATTTCAGCTGTCGAACCAATCGCAGACGGCAGGTTAGCTACAATACCAACAAATATCAGAACTGAGATACCGTTACCGATACCACGTTCTGTAATTTGTTCACCCAGCCACATAAGGAACATAGTACCAGTTACTAAACTCACCACTGCGGTGAAGTAAAAACCGAAACCTGGATTAACAACTAATCCGTCCATCATGCTTGGTAAGCCAGTAGCTATACCAATTGACTGGAATGTAGCAAGCACGAGCGTGCCATAACGCGTATATTGACTGATCTTCTTACGACCTTGTTCACCTTCTTTCTTAAGCTCTATCATCGCAGGATGTATGTGCGTTAATAGCTGCATAATAATCGAAGCCGAAATATAAGGCATAATACCGAGTGCCAATACCGAAGCTCGCTCAAGCGCACCACCGCTAAACATGTTGAACATCTCAACAATGGTGCCCTTTTGTTGCTCGAAGAATTCGGCAAGTACAGCGGCGTCAATCCCAGGGATCGGCACAAATGAACCCAAACGGTATATAATGATAGCACCCAATACAAAGAGTAATCGACGCTTCAGTTCCGCAAGCCCACTTTGTGCACTTTGCATATCTTGACCTGGTTTAGCCATTTTGTACTTCCTTAGTCTTCTACCTTGCCTCCGGCAGCTTCAATAGCTTCGCGAGCACCTTTAGAAGCCTTAAGGCCTTTAACGGTAACAGCGCGTGAAACATCGCCAGATTTAACAACTTTAACGAACAAAACGTTCTTTTTAACTAGACCAGCTGCCTGTAGCGCGCTTAGGTCTACCACATCGCCTTCAACTTTAGCGATTTCGTACAAGTTTACTTCTGCAGATACTAAAGATTTGCGTGAAGTGAAACCGAACTTAGGTAGACGACGTTGCATAGGCATTTGACCGCCTTCGAAACCAACGCGTACTTTACCGCCAGAACGTGACTTTTGACCTTTGTGACCACGACCACCAGTCTTACCAAGACCAGAACCGATACCACGACCAACACGTTTAGCAGCAGTTTTTGAACCTGCAGCAGGAGAAAGTGTATTCAAATGCATTCGAATTACCCCTCAACCTTAACCATGTATGAAACTTGGTTGATCATACCACGTACACATGCTGTGTCTTCCAACTCAACAGTGTGATTGATACGACGTAAACCAAGGCCACGTAAAGTCGCTTTATGCTTCGGTAAACGACCGATAGAGCTCTTTACTTGTGTAACTTTTACAGTTTTATTAGCCATGGTTAATTACCCCTGAATCTGTTCAACAGTCAAACCACGTTTTGCAGCAATACCCTCTGGAGAATTCATGTTCTCTAGAGCTGAAATTGTTGCACGAACAACGTTGATTGGGTTAGTTGAACCGTAACATTTAGAAAGAACGTTCTGTACACCCGTTACTTCTAATACTGCACGCATTGCGCCACCTGCGATGATACCAGTACCTTCAGATGCTGGTTTCATGAACACTTGTGAACCTGCGTGACGACCCTTGATAGGGTGTTGCAGTGTGTTACCGTTAAGATCAACGTTGATCATGTTACGACGCGCTTTTTCCATTGCTTTTTGAATAGCAGCTGGTACTTCACGTGCTTTACCGTAACCAAAACCTACTTTACCTGCGCCGTCACCAACTACTGTTAGTGCAGTGAAGCTAAAGATACGACCACCTTTAACTACTTTAGACACACGGTTCACCGCAATTAGCTTTTCAGCTAAATCAGGCTGTTGTTGCTTTGCTTCTACGTTAGCCATTGTCTACTCCTAGAATTGCAAACCGGCTTCACGCGCAGCATCAGCTAGCGCCTTCACACGGCCGTGATATTTAAAGCCACTGCGATCAAAAGCTAGCTTTGCTATGCCTTTGTCAGCTGCACGTTCAGCAACCGCTTTACCTACAGCTTGTGCTGCAGCCACGTTGCTTGTACCTGTAACTGTTTCGCTAATTGCTTTCTCAACAGTAGAAGCAGCAGCCAGTACAGTACCCTCAGCATTAACAACCTGAGCGTAAATGTGACGTGGCGTGCGGTGGATAACAAGACGCGTTGTGCCTTGTTCAATAAAATTTCTACGTGTGCGTTTAGCACGACGTAGACGAGCTGTTTTTTTATCCATCGTCTTACCTTACTTCTTCTTGGCTTCTTTACGACGCACATGTTCGTCTGCATAGCGAACACCTTTACCTTTATAAGGTTCTGGTGCACGGTATGCGCGAATGTTAGCAGCTGTTTGACCAACAACTTGCTTATCTGCGCCCTTAACAAGAATCTCAGTTTGGCTTGGAGTTTCAATCGTGATACCCGCTGGGATCTCGAAATTAACTGGGTGTGAAAAGCCAAGAGTTAAGTCTAATACTTTACCCTTAACTGCCGCACGATAACCAACACCGATTAACTGAAGTTTCTTCTCATAACCTTCATTCGTACCAACAATCATGTTGTTGATAAGTGCACGAGCAGTACCTGCTTGTGCCCATGCGTTCGCAACTTCACGAGGTGTAGTTGTGATCACGTTATCAGTAAGAGTTACTTCAACAGCGTTGTTAATAGTACGAGTCAACTCACCGTTTTTGCCTTTAACTGTGATGTCCTGGCCTTTAATTGTAACTTCTACACCGGCAGGAACTGAAATTGGAGCCTTCGCTATACGAGACATTGTTCCCCTCCGATTAAGCTACAAAGCCAATGATTTCACCACCAACACCAGCACTACGTGCGGCACGGTCTGTCATCAAGCCTTGAGAAGTTGATACGATAGCGATACCTAGACCACCCATTACCTTCGGTAACGCGTCACGTTTCTTATAGATACGTAGACCTGGGCGACTAACACGCTGGATGTTTTCAATAACAGCTTTACCTTCGAAATATTTTAATTCGATAGTCAATTCTGCTTTTACGTCACTAGATACAGCGAAGTCAGTAATGTAACCTTCGTCTTTAAGTACCTTTGCAACTGCTACTTTCAGCTTTGAAGTAGGCATTGCAACAGCAACCTTCTTCGCAGTCTGACCGTTACGGATACGTGTGAACAAATCCGCAATAGGATCTTGCAAGCTCATTGTCTTACTCCCGTGATTCTATTACCAAGAAGCCTTTTTAAGGCCAGGAATTTCACCGCGCATAGCTGCTTCGCGAACTTTAATACGGCTCATGCCGAATTTACGAAGGAAACCATGTGGGCGGCCCGTAATGTTACAACGATTACGTTGACGTGCAGGGCTAGAATCACGCGGTAGAGCTTGTAGCTTTAATACCGCATCCCAACGATCATCTTCTGATGCATTTACATCAGAAATGATAGCTTTTAGTGCCGCACGCTTTTCAGCGAACTGAGCAACTAATTTAGTGCGCTTTGCTTCGCGCGCTTTCATAGAATTCTTTGCCATAACCCTACCCTTATTTCTTAAATGGGAAGTTAAACGCTTCTAACAACGCACGGCCTTCCTCATCAGTTTTCGCAGAAGTTGTGATTGTGATATCCATACCGCGAACACGGTCTACTTTATCATAATCGATTTCTGGGAAGATGATTTGCTCACGTACGCCCATAGAGTAGTTACCACGTCCGTCAAAAGACTTAGCACTTACACCGCGGAAGTCACGAATACGAGGCATTGCAATTGAGACTAAACGCTCAAAGAAATCCCACATACGCTCGCCACGTAGGGTTACTTTACAACCAATTGGGTAGCCTTCACGAATTTTGAAGCCAGCTACTGACTTACGTGCTTTCGTGATAAGCGCTTTCTGACCAGAGATTGATTCTAGATCTTTTACTGCATTTTCTAGAATTTTCTTGTCAGCTAGGGCTTCGCCCACACCCATGTTTAATGTGATCTTTTCGATCTGAGGGACTTGCATAACAGAGCTGAAACCGAACTTCTCTTGAAGTTCAACTACTACTTTGTCTTTATATACTTCATGCAGTTTCGCCATCGTCTACTCCAACTATTAGATAGTTTTACCAGTAGATTTGAAGATACGTAATTTCTTACCGTCTTCAATCTTGAAACCTACACGATCCGCTTTACCAGTTTCCTGGTTGAAGATCGCAACGTTTGATACGTCGATTGACGCTTCTTTCTCAACAATACCACCAGCTTGTTGCAACTGCGGAACAGGCTTTTGGTGCTTCTTGATTAAGTTAATGCCTTCGACAAATACTCGACCAGCTTCAGTTACAACTGAAAGCACTTTTCCGCGCTTACCTTTGTCTTTACCGGCTAGTATAATTACTTCGTCATCACGACGGATTTTTGCTGCCATGATAGATTCCTTATAGTACTTCTGGGGCTAGTGAAACGATCTTCATGAACTTTTCAGTACGCAGTTCACGAGTCACAGGGCCGAAGATACGAGTACCAACAGGCTGTAAGCTATCATTTAAGATAACAGCCGCATTGCTATCGAAACGGATCAAAGAACCGTCCGGACGACGAACGCCTTTTCTAGTACGCACAACTACCGCGTTTTTAACATCACCTTTCTTCACTTTACCGCGAGGAATAGCTTCTTTAACAGAAACTTTAATGATGTCACCAATCGCTGCATAGCGACGGTGCGAACCACCAAGGACTTTTATACACTGCACTTTGCGAGCGCCGCTGTTATCAGCAACGTCCAGCTGAGTTTGCATTTGGATCATCTGAATGAGCTCCGGTGTAGTTTTAACACGCTTTAATTTGTTTAAAATCAAAGCACTTCGATTAAATACCACTCAAAAAACAATTACATTGTCGTTCAAGGGCGGGCAATTGTACCAGCAAAGTGCTAGGTTGGATAGCTCAATTTTTAATTAATTTACGTATTCCACCGAGTTTCGCTGAGTACTTTTCTGATATGAGGACAAGGGGTTAGTTTTTCAAGATAGAAATTTAAATACACTCAATAGGTTAAGTTTTAACCAGCTATTTTGCATTTTATAAAAAACTGTATTTAACTACTCCATTTAATTACTCGACGCCCAACCTTTTCATTATTTGCAACAATGCCAGCAAACATTTTTAACGTAAGCTTTATACGTAGAGCAAAGCTCTTACAGATAAACTCCACCAATTACCACCGAGATTGACCGCCACTTTTTTTGCGCTACTGTCTGATGTTGCCATTCGTGATTTTAACACCCCCCGTTATTTCCCCTAGTTAACGGGCCATTTTATGTCGTGTATCTTCCTATTCAACAACCCTTATTGGGGGCGCTCAAAACTTAAAGCAATACTCAGCAGGTTCTATACGCAGTTGCTCTTGATAAAAGTCTGTTGGCAGTACAATGGCATTTGAGTCATTACCAGTGGCCTTCGATTTAAGCTGTTCCATCAATCTGACTCTTTGATTAAGCCAATGCTCACTAAAGCGTGGATTGTTTTTTAAATGAGAGACAGCCCTAAACTCAAAATAAATCGTTCGCCGAAGGTCATTCGTTAATTGCTTGTCTGAGCCATGCACGGTATTAACATGGTGAATAACCACATCTCCCGCCTTTACCGCTATATTTTGACTTGCCACAGAGCCCTGCTCCACTGCCTCTTTGAATTCACATACACTGTGTGCTTGGACCTGTGAACCAGGGATCACTTTTAATGCCCCTTGCTCTGCGAGTGAATCATCTAAATAAATCCCCATTGTCACAATCCTTTCATCTGATCTCACAGCCATGTCTCTATGCCAGTCAAATGACTCTGTGTTAATAGGGTCCTTGATCACAAGCGACTCATAAACGGGTAATACGGGTTCGCCAATCAATGCTTCAGCCACGTTGAGTACATTTAAATGGGTCAGCAAAGATGCAAAGTGTGCTTGATATCTAAATAAGTCATTAATACGAGATATTGATAGCTGCCCGCTTTGTTTATACACGGCAATATTGTTGAGGTCTTTTCCTTGCATAGCCATCACTTTCGCATCAAATAGCAGTTGCTGTGCGTAGACTTGAAGTTGTGCTAACAACGCTGCTTCAATGCCTTGCTCAATGACGATATAGCCTTGCTGAGAAAATTCATTTTGCCACTGTTGTTTCATATCTAAATATACCTTTTATTTTTATTCATATATGAAATAAAGGGCCGGTAAATCGGCCCTTTATTTAATACGCACTCTATATGTAACCGATTATCCCCCAAAAAGGCCTTTGAATTTATCTTTCAATTTATCCTTTAATTTGTCTTTCACGGTATCTTTTGCGGCACTACTTATATCTATATTGACATCCACCTTATGAAAAGGCCCTTTAATGCGCAGCGGCACTTTAAAGCCGGTGCTTTTATCCGCACTGGCTTGCCCTTCAACAGTATCGACAATACCGGTAACCAAACGATAATTAACATAAGTTTTAGGTAAATCCACATCACCAGAACCACTGATCCGTATGAGCGGACTCGCTAAGCTCAAATCATTGTTATGGCCAACACCGTTTTTGAATACAAAGCTGCCGGTTAATGCTGAGAAATCGGTTTTCTGTTGCGGATCATAGTCGGCATTTAAACCGTCTTTCAATGATGAGAAGTCACCTTTAAGCATCTCTTTGGCTTTACGAGTCATTTCAGCAATATTGGCGCCTTTAACCCCCCCATCTTTAAAGCTAAACGCCATCTTACCCGCAAGTGCTGAAACGAATTGCTTTTGACTTTGTCCGTGAGTTGTTAAGTTCCAATCGATACTGCCTTTGCCCAATACTTTATCAAAGCCAACGGCATCGGTAAGTAAAGGTTCCGCATTGATGTTTTTTAACGCAAAATTTGTTGCGATTTTATAAGGACTGGCTGTTGCATCCACTTTCACAGTGCCTTTACCGCTCCCTTCATACGCGTTGAACTCATCTAGACCTAGTTGCGCAACGCTATTTTTGAGTCGCAATGAAAATTGATTCTTGCCCAGCGTAATATCGCGGGCTTTTAAACCAGTAGAACGCACCACAACGTGCGCATTAAGTTGCCCCAATGCCGATAAATCAATTGGGGAGTCATCCCACACTATGGGCTCACTTGGTGTTTGAGTTTCGGCTTTTTCTGAGGTTTTTCGCTCTACTGGTTCAGGAAGGTAAGGATTTAAATCTAACATGCCTAAATCAATATTAGCGTTAATATCCGGTTTTTCCCCCAGTACAATTTTGCTTTGGCCTTTGATTTCTAACTCATCAAGTTTGGCAACCAAAGACTTCAGCGTAAACGTATTGCCAACAAACGACATACTTCCAGCAACACTAAATTGATTAAACGCGTTGTCTTTAGCTGATAACGCCATGTTTTGCCATTGAGTTATCGCTTTAACTGAGTCGCCAGCAAGGGTTAATTCGCCTTGAATGTTTTTACCTTGCTGCGCAATGACACCGTCGAACTCAACATTTAGTAATTGCGAATCAAGGCGCTGCTGAACACTGAACGTTTCTCCAACAATGGCCTTAGCGGGTGTATCAACCACCGAAGTCAATTCAAATTTCTGTGCTTGATAAGTAATTGCACCATTGATTGTCAATGCTTTATACAAAGACGGCAACTGAATACTTAAGTCAAGCTCATCGACGCGATGCTGTGCGCCGGTTTGGCCATCAATGTAAGCAATTGAGCCACCATAAATGGCCACTTCACCAAGACTGATATCAAAGCCGCTGGGTAATGACACAGCTGAGGCCGTTTGTGCATCTGGTTCTTGTGCAGTAACAGAACTATTTGGTTGGGTCGGAAATAGCTGCCAGTTGGGCTGGCCTTGTTTATCAGTTTCTAGCGTTATTGTTGGGTTATTAATAACAAAACGCTCTAATTTAGCCTCGCCTGATAGTAACGAAAGCCAAGGAATATGCACTGATAATTGCTCCATAGCGAGCATATGTTCGGTACTTCCCGATGGCATATTTGCAAAACGCACATTATTTAAGGTGATATTTAAGCTGGGCAATATCGATACCGTGCTATCACCCGCTATTTGCAAAGTCCTACCGGTTGTCGACTCAACTTGCTGTGATATTTCGTCAATAATCGTCTGTGTTGGTATCAAAAATGGCGCTGCGACTGCCACACCCACCACTACGACAACCAAGCCGCCAACAACTTTAACTACTGCGTTCATACCTTTCCCTATAAATCTGATTTGCGCTATGTCTATATAGTAGCCTTGCTACGCTATAAAATCATCAATGAGTTTGTGAGAGAATGTAGTCCAGTGCACAAATCAATGTGATTGAAAAACAAGTATTTCATCTTATAAACACGTGCCTAAACGCACTCATTACCTAACAACCCCCCAATTTGCTGGCACAATTATCTATTTCGGTGATTGTAACTTTCACATTCTTCGGTATGATCCACGGCCTTGTCTGTTTAGCTCACTATTGGCTAAACTATTATGATTAAAATATATGCATATGTGTGGAGGCTCTCGCCAATATGAAGAAGTTGCTTATTTCCCCATCAAAAATGGCTCTAGGTGAACAAGAAAGTCAGATTTACCAAAATATTTTAAAACAGGCCACCGAGATAAGCTTAAACCTCATGGCTGTTAAAGTTGAGCAACACCCAGAAGACTTTTTAAGTTGGTGTTATGAGCTATATGATATTGCTAAAAATCGTATCAACTTTGATTTGCTAGATGATCATCAGTTGCCTACAGTCAAAAAGCTTCAAGACTTATTAGGATCAGCCATCAGCTTTTTACAACTGAAAACGTTGCGTGTCACTCCATGGCCTGTACTGACCGGTTTCGTAACACAACATAGCGATGTGCTCGCACTTGAAGAACAACTCAAACTCACCGACTACATTGCAAACTTACGTGCAACACCATTGAAAGAAATGATTGTAGAAGACCGTTTAGCCTTTAGTGGTAAACATGCTGCTTCACTTGATCCTAGCATTTATAATTTTGATGTGGAGTGGTTTGCTTCAACTAAAAATGCCAAAGGCTTCCACCAATTGTTTGCAGATTTCCCTGGCGAGTTTGATACTGCACTCGCATACATTCCACTTGAAGGTGCGGTCAGTGAGCAAGATTATCAGCAATTTATGGTTGCCTATCTAACCGCCTTTGCTAATAGTGACGAAAAACCGACTCTGGCACCAGCTACTCGCTTACTTGCGATGCGCCGCCCTGATGTATTTACACCCATCACCAATGCGAAGTTAGACGCTTTATGTTCTTCTTTAGGTATCACTAAACTAAACAATCGTGATTTTGAGCGCTATTGGACAGACATTGTTATGACAATTCACGCTATGCCTTGGTTTACTATGACCTCACCAGCAGATGAATTTGAGCAGCAGCTTGCCAGTATCAAAGCGTTGATCCCTTGTTGGTTTTATCATGCAGACAAAGAAACCGCCAATCAGTCTAACTACATAAAATTACTAAACAAGCCAGCACGCAGTGCAAGCTCAGGGACTAGAAAAGCAGTGCGTCGCGGTAAAGAATCTGCCGAAATTTTAGTTGACCGAGCACTCAGTGACGAATCAATCCCTGAGCATATTCGCGATAAACGTGACTCAATTGTGGCTGAAGTAGAAAAAGGCCGAAGTGTTGATGAGACCATCTCATTAATGCGTGCTATTTTTGGCTAACACGTCTGTGTGTGGCTCGCAATGAGCCATACACGCGCATTATGACTGTTAATAGAGCGATATCTGCATTGCGATATACCCGTGCAACTTTTCTTTCTTTGCACCACATTTGAGCAACTTTTTTACAACAACTTACTCTTCCCCCCTAGCAAGAATAAAAAAATCAACTATACATCAATATATTGAACTAAAAATTCTTTACTTTATTGCAACTGGCGCAACCATTGCAGTATTCATGACATCTCTAGCGCATTGAGGAATAACAATGAATAAACTACTACCACTAATCGTTGCATCATCATTTATGAGCGTTACTTCGTTTCACTCTATGGCCGAAGTCACCGCAAACGTCGCAGCCAGCTCGAATTACTTTTGGCGCGGTATAACACAAACCAAAGATGGCTCAGCAGTATCCGGCGGAATAGATTATAGCGACGACTCTGGGTTCTATGCAGGTACTTGGGTATCCAATGTCGACTTTGGCAATAAAACCAGTTATGAACTTGACCTATATGCTGGTTTCTCTGGCGAGCAAGGTCAATTTGGCTACGACGTAGGTTACATACACTATGCCTACCCTGATGCTGAGGGGAGCATCGATTTCGGAGAGCTATACGGCGCCTTAAGCTGGCAATGGTTGAGTTTTAAAGCAAGTTACCTAACGCATGCACAAGAAGACCAAAGTACGGAGGAAGAAATGCTGTATTTAGAGTTGGGCGCCAGTTTCACGATATTGAATGACACAGACCTGTCGTTCCATATAGGCCGCTCAAGTGGTGATACCGTTTTAGAGTGGACCAGTGAAGATGACGCTTACATGGACTATGGCGTCAGCGTCGCTAAAAATGGTTTTACCCTTGGCGTCGTCAAAACCGATTTAGATGCTGATGATGATGTCAAAGCCTATGTGAGCTATGGCCTCGACTTTGAGCTCTAGGTTCAAAATTCTTAATACATATTTTTAATTTAAAAAGGGCCCGTGAGCCCTTTTTTCTTTATGGCACACTGTGCCCTGTGGAAGCTTGCCATATTCGGTACCACTGCTCTCTATCCATGGATAAAGAAGCACTCTCTAGTGCCGCTTTAACTCGTGCGAGATTGCCGGTGCCAAGCACTATAGAAGGCTTACTGGGCAAAGTGGCCAGCCAGCAATAAACCACCTGATCGATTGACTTTGCCCCTATCTCCTGTGCGACCTCGCTTAATATCGTCTGCAACCGTAACGCTTTTTCATCACGATTACTAAACAGTCTTCCTCCTGCCAATGGTGACCAGAGCATAGGATGTATCCTTAGCTGCTGACATTGATCGAGTGTGCCATCGTCTAGCCCCTTCATTTCATAAGGTGAGCATTCAATTTGATTGGTTACAAGTGGAAAATCACAGCGAGATTGCAGCATAGATAATTGAGCTGGGGTAAAGTTAGACACACCAAAATTCAAAACATCACCTTGACGCTTCAGTTGATTAAATGCCTTCGCCATTTCGTCAGCATCCATCAGGTAATCAGGCCGGTGGATCAGTAAAACATCTATTCTATCGGTATTAAAATGCTGTAAAGACTGCAGTACAGAAGCCATTATATGCGTATAACTTGAATCATAGTGATTTGCTTTACCTGCCAAACCGGTTTTAGCGATCGCCGGACGAATACCACATTTGGTAATAATCTTTATCTCATCTCGAATACTGGGCGCCAATTTTAATGCTGCACCAAATGCAGCCTCACACTCATATTGACCATAAATATCAGCATGATCTGTATGAGTTATGCCCAGTTCAATACATTCTTTCAAAAACGACACACATTGCTGATCAGACAACTGCCAATCTAACAAACGCCAAAACCCCATTACTAAGGGGTCAATCACTCGAGAACTCATTGTTTCACTCACACGTCTACCTGTATTTTTTCAATTATATTTTTAGCTTTATTCACTGCTCGCTCAACAGACTCATCACGCGCAAGCGCCACCCCCATACGACGAGTACCCGCAACTTCGGGCTTCCCAAACAAACGAATATCGGTGTGCGATTCGCTCAATGCCTCTGCCACGTTGTCAAACGCCACGCGATTTGAACTCCCTGTTACCAAAAGCACATTGGATGCTGAAGGCCCTGAAAAATGAATATGCGGAATGGGCAAACCTAAAATAGCACGTACATGAAGTGCAAACTCACTTAAATCTTGTGATATCAAGGTCACCATACCAGTATCATGAGGTCGAGGTGACACCTCACTAAAAAAGACCTCATCACCTTTAATAAACAGCTCTACCCCAAATAACCCACGCCCACCTAACGCATCAGTCACTAAAGTTGCCACGGCTTTGCTTCGCTCTAGCGCCAAAGCACTCATAGCTTGTGGTTGCCAGCTTTGTTGATAATCACCGTTTTCTTGCACATGCCCTATTGGCTCACAAAAACTCGTGCCTGCAATATGACGCACTGTTAATAACGTGATTTCATAATCAAACTCAACAAAGCCCTCAACAATTACGCGACCTTGCCCAGCCCGACCGCCCTCTTGGGCATGCTGCCACGCCAATTCGATATCTTGAGAATGCTTAACAACACTTTGCCCTTTCCCTGATGAGCTCATGATTGGTTTTATTACACATGGAAAACCAATTTCTGCAACGGCACGCTTAAAGTCATTTAAGGTATCAACAAATTGATACTTTGAAGTCGGTATATTGAGCTCTTCCGCTGCCAATCGACGAATACCTTCACGATTCATGGTTAGCTGAGTTGCTTTTGCACTGGGGACCACA
This sequence comes from Pseudoalteromonas sp. MMG013, assembly GCF_018100885.1. Taxonomy (NCBI): domain Bacteria; kingdom Pseudomonadati; phylum Pseudomonadota; class Gammaproteobacteria; order Alteromonadales; family Pseudoalteromonadaceae; genus Pseudoalteromonas; species Pseudoalteromonas sp. MMG013. The sequence continues at coordinate 116,670 of NZ_JAGJEE010000013.1, forward strand.
GTAAAGCCTTGTGCTTCCAGTGCGACTAACTTATCCGTAGCTATGGCCTCAATCTCAGGCACGATATAATCGGGTTGCTCTAGTTGAATGATGCGTTCAAGCTTGTCACCATCTAGCATAGACAATACATAGCACCTATCAGCCACTTGCATGGCGGGGGCATTGTCGTATCTATCTAAGACAACCACTTCACATCCTAAGCGTTTAAATTCGATAACCACTTCTTTGCCAAGCTCTCCTCCCCCACATAGCAAAACCTTGCATGCAGATATAGAAAAAGGCGTGCCTAACTTTCTTATTTTCATAATATTTCCTTGGTAAGGTAGAGTCGTATTCTATAGTGACTAATAAAAAAATGCTTGAGTAGTAAAGGTTTATTACAGTAAAAACGCTGGGTGACAAGTTTTTATAATGATGAATAATCAGCCAACCTTGATCCCTGTGGAGAGAACGGGCACAATACCCGCACCAAGTAAATGGAATGTTATTAATGTTAAGTACACAACCAAGGATTCAGGGACTTTACTGGTTTACACTTGTCGTTGGGCTATTATTTTGGGCCAGTAATTACTATTTATATTTCAACGTCGAACAGCTCATAGCCAGCTGGAAAACAGGCTTAACAATGTTATTTGGCTCGTTTGTCGCCGGATCGACACCATTAGGCGGTGGCGCCGTTGCATTCCCCATTTTAACTAAAGTGCTTGCGGTATCTGCTGAAGACGCAAAGGTGTTTTCACTGTTCATTCAATCTATCGGTATGTCATTTGCAACGCTATTCTTTATCAGTAAAAGAATAGAAATTGACTGGAAAACACTCAGTTACGCTCTGGTTTTCTCAGCCTTAGGGCAATTTGCATGCTTATTTATTCATATCGAAAGCGGCCTAGTTATCAAGCACATGTACACTTGTTTTTTATTACTGGTTGCAATTATATTGCTTGATAGCTTTACCCATACACCTAAGATATATCACCTTATTTTTGCGCGTAAAAGACTGGCAACTGCGGCATTTATTGGCGGGGTGGTCAGCGGCTTCTTAGGGGCCGGTGCTGATACATTATTGTTTTTTTATTATGTCATTCTGATGAAGCAACCTGCAAAAAAAGTGATCCCCACAACGGTTGCTTTGATGGCCGGCAACGCGATCATTGGTTCTGTACTCGTCTTATCCAGCAACACTGTACCTTCACCATTTGTGATATCTAGCTGGTTTTTTGCTGCACCTATCGTGGCCATAGGCGCGCCATTAGGCGGGCTTATTATGACAAAGCTTCCGGCAAAATCTATTCTCGCCATGGTTATTTTTATTATTGCTTTAGAGGCCGTTACTACCCTCACACTACTACCACTTAATTGGCTGGAAGCTACCATGGTCTATTTGCTATTGGGGTTATTGCTGGTCAAAATAAAAATCGAGATATTCTTTACACGATACAAACCTGGGGTACAAAATATCATTCTCACAACCGGGCTCATTAGCCGACGAACCCGTATTCCCCCCAAGCCTTAAAGTCTCTGTTATGTAATAATCGTGGTGCTGCTATATTTTTCACCATTTTCATACTGCAGCTGAAGTTTATCGCCGTGGGCAAGTGAACCGACACCTGCTGGAGTTCCTGTCATAACAATATCACCTGGGTAGAGTGAAAAAACCTGCGCAATATTTGCTATGAGTGCCTCAACCGAGTTGATCATCAAAGAAGTGTCACCGTGTTGCTTGAGCTCTCCATTAATCCAAAAACGATATTCACTGTCGTGTAAGTTGTGATGCTGTGATACCGGCGTAAAAGGCGTCAATGCACAACTCCCATCGTAGGCTTTCGCCCGCTCCCAAGGTAACCCTTGGCTTTTTAAACGTGTTTGTACACTACGTAACGTTAAATCTAACCCTAAGCCAACGCCAATCACAGCATCTGCATAATTCACGGTATCTCGGTCAACGACACTGCCAATTAGAATAACTAACTCTGCTTCATAATGGTGCTCACCTAAATCCTCTCGCAATGTTATTTCACTGCCAAATGATTGAAAACTACTGCTGGGTTTCATAAATAGCAATGGCTCATCAGGAATTGGGTTATTGAGCTCTTGTGCATGGGCCACATAATTCCGGCCAACACATATTGCCTTCCCTACAGGCAAGTCAATGATCCTTCCATCATCCCATGTCGCTTGATATCGCATATTCATTTACTCTCTGTATTTAATTAATTACATCACACATTCACATTTTTATAACGCATGTTGCGCCTCAGCACTGCACAGGTTATAACTTGCCCATATACTAACTAAAAAAATCAGGTGATCCTATGAAAGAGCATGCCAATATACCTCTGAGTGATTTTGTTGAATATCCTCAAGAGGAAATGCTGCAACGTGCTAATGAATACTTAGCAAACACCAAACGCCGTCATTCAATCCGCAGTTTTAGCGACCGTCCCGTCCCTCAGGACATCATTGAAGCATGTATAAAAACAGCCGCGACTGCGCCAAGCGGGGCAAACCATCAACCTTGGCATTTTGTCGCAATTCATAGTCAAGATGTCAAAAAGCAAATTCGTCACGCAGCGGAAGAGCTAGAGCAATCATTTTATGAAGGCCGCGCAGGAGATGAATGGTTAGATGCGTTGAAACCTTTGGGTACTGACGCACAAAAACCGTATTTAGAGCATGCCCCATGGCTCATCGCGGTATTCAGTCAGAAGAAAGGCGGCATCCAAACCGAAGATAAAAATACCAATTACTATGTCCATGAATCTGTCGGACTCGCGACGGGGTTTTTAATTCAAGCGCTGCACAATGCTGGTCTTGCTACACTCACACATACTCCAAAACCAATGAGCTTTTTAACCGATATCTGCGGTAGAGACCGTGACAATGAACGCCCGTATATGTTGCTAATTGCCGGTTACCCCGCTGACGATGCCACGGTGCCAGAGCATGCACTGGTGAAAAAGCCGTTCGATGATATAGCGACCATTTTATAGCTCAAACACTCACTCATATCTTTCGATGCTGAGTGAGTCATTGTATCTGTGGCACTCAATCACAATACCCGCTAAAAAAGTGCCATGACCAACAAACTAACACCGTGTATACTCAAGGCTCTTTCAGGCAAAAAAGTTGATACAGTGACGTGATCAACGCAACCACATTTTCATCACTTATCATGTAGTAAATCGTTTGTTTCTCTCTACGCGTGCTAACAATGTTTGCCTTTCTTAAACTCGCCAAATGCTGAGACAAAGCTGATTGTGAAAGCAGGACTTTATGATTAAGCTGCCCAACACTCATTTCGTTTTCAACAAGACTGCATAAAATCATCAACCGATGCTTGTTTGCCATCATTTTCAACAAGCTTGCCGCCTGCTCAGCATTGTCTGCCATATTTGCGAGAGTCATACATCTGCCTATGTCAAATAGTATACCTTTAGTATAGTGTTCTAGCGCGCTTCAATCTAACATTAGAACTTGCTAATATAGTGATAACAAATATACTTAACATTCTATTAGTAAACTATATCAAGGTGCCTCATGCTCACTAGCGTACAAGATGTCTTAAAAACAGTTAGCCCTAATCAACGCTGTATCAGTGCAACACAAGCTAAAGTTGAACTATCAAACAAAGAAAGTTTACTGATTGATGTTAGAGAACCTAATGAGCATCAACAACAAGCAGTAACACATGCTATGAACATACCCCGAGGGCTGCTTGAATTTAAGCTACCAAATATAGAAAAAGATGCGCAAAAACCCATCTACTTACATTGTGCGACAGGCGGGCGAGCCATATTTGCCGCTGAACAGCTAACACGATTAGGCTACCAAGATATTAGTGTTATTACCTGTAAATTTGCAGAGATATACGACGCCTTTAAATAATTTATCTTACGCTCGACTCTCTTTAATACAGTGGTTACGCCTTTTTGTATAAAACTGTAGGGACCCATTAACGCTTCATCACAATTGCTTAATAATTACTCACAGCATCTTCCTTATGCACATGTATAAAATATCTCCAACGTTACAAATGTGCAAAAGGAACCGGTTATGTTTGAAAAAACGAGATTCATAGGAATACTGCTAACCACACAACTGTTACTCGCTGGGTGCAACAGCCATAACGATAACAAAGATCAAGATCCCTTATTAGGTATTTGGAACAAAACAGCCTATGGGGAAGTGTTAGAAATCACCAAAGATAAGATCAGTCGATTCGAGTATAACCAACACGGTTGCATGAACACTCACTCATTTATCAGAGGAACAGCACTCCCTACCGAAATTGACCAACTTAAACGACATTCTAATAACGAATTACATGTTGCATATCAAGGAGAGTTAGTCATCTCCCGGTTTGATAAAGTAACAGGATTGCCAACCTCTTGCTTAACACCTATAGACACCACCAATGACATATCTGCAGTCCAAACCTTTGACTACTTTTGGCATACATTTAATGATTATTATGCATTTTTTGAATTAAGGAATGTAAATTGGCAAACACAATACGAGACATTTAGACCTCGTGTTACAAATACAATGAGTAAAGAAGCCTTGTTTGAGGTGCTTGCGGCTATGATTGCGCCGTTAAAAGACGGCCATGTCAGCCTCAGCTCTGACTTTTCAGCATTTTCGGTAGGCAAACCCTCTCCACTATTTGACGCAATACAAGGGTTGGCGAATAGCGCGTTACGACACGGTGAGCAACCCAATGAGCAAGCTGTCACGCACTACATATTGTCTACCTATGAAAATACACTCACTCAATATATCTCACCATCAAGTCTGAATACATTTCCAACGGGTGATACATTGAAAACCTTTATTTGGGGTAAAACCGCTGACAATGTTGGTATATTGACTATCAACAACATGGCGAACTTCCATACGCATCCTCAAGCAACATCGACTGAAAACATGGCTGCACTGGAGCGTCATTTAGATAAAATCATGCTTGATTTGGCCGAAACTGAAGCACTTATTCTAGATATTCGTATCAACACCGGCGGCAGTGATGACTTAGCGTTGACTATCGCACAGCGATTTGCGACCCAAGACATTCTGGCTTTTAATAAACAAGCCATCAACAAAACCGGCTTGGGTTCACCATATCGCTCACTTGTGAAACAACATAATACCCCGTATAACAAGCCTATCTACTTACTTACTAGCCAAATCACCGCAAGTGCTGCAGAAGTATTTGCGATGGCGATGCTACAGTTCCCTCATGTAACTCAAGTAGGTGAAGAAACTTCTGGAGAATTCTCAGATATTCTCTCTTTCAATCTGCCAAATGGATGGGAGGTCGGTCTCTCAAACGAAGTATATCGTAATGCTCAAGGCGAAAACTTTGAGCAAGTAGGCCTACAACCCAATATTGATGTATCCGCCTTTTCAAGCTTTGAACTTGAGTCTAATCGGTTTGAAAGTTATGACCATGTACTGTCTTTATTAAATAAACAAAGCTACCTCCCGATTAGCGTTACGACTTTTGAAGAGCAGGTTAATCGTATTATGTCTGAGCATAACTTACCCGGACTATCGGCTGCAGTGATACATAATGGCTCAACGGTATTTGCAGGAGGCTTCGGTGTTAAAGACTTACAACATTCGCCAGTTTCAGCCGATACGCCTTTTTTCTTGGCATCAGTGACCAAAACGCTAGTTGGCGCCACCCTTGCTCAAGCAGTTCACAATAAGCAAATATTGTTAGACGAGGCCGTCGCGCCTTTATTGCCGTTCCCACTCTTTATACCCGAAGAACAAGCTGAACAAATTTCACTACGCCATCTTATCACCCATACCAGTGGCATAATTGACAACCCGCAAGTCTACAATTGCACATATTACGTGTTAGACAACTATGTAAGCTTATATAACCTAATGACGCAAAGCAGTAACTGCGTTAACCAAGTGAATCCGAGCTTACCCAACTTATTCGAGCAATACTTAACACGTAGTGGAGAATTAAACAGTCCCCAAAATTTCATTCATCAATACAACTTATCTGTTGGTGAGGTCCAAGTTTACTCGAACATCGCAACATCATTAGCAGCGTATGCACTTGAAAAAAAAACCAACGAGTCATTTACTGAACTCTCGCACCGTTATGTATTTTCGCCGTTAAACATGCAAGACACGAGTTGGGGACTCGCTATACCCTCAAACGACGTTGCCCAAAGGCTTTATATAGATCCAGAAACGATGCAACCAATGCAGTTCCCAAATTACCGCACCATTACGTATGCAGATGGCTCTGTTATTTCCACAGTGAACGACCTTACGAAGTTTTTAAAAGCCACAATGAATCAAGGGGTGTTAAATAATAAGCAAGTACTGCCCGCTAAGGTAGTCGAAGATATGCTGTCATCGCAAACAGATGTGCCAACATCAAGCCGAGATATTGGTTACTTCTGGAATTTAGATGGAGCCATTATTCACCACGATGGTGCTGATCCTGGTGTGCTCACCTACCTCATTGGTGATACACATACTCAAAATGGTATTGTTTTACTCAGTAACGGAGATTTTAATTCTGATTCCCATAGCGAAGCACTCTCACAAATAAAAGCACTGGCACTGCGTCTTGCATATACATATCAAAAATAAAGACAATGGCGGGGTAATACGTACCTCGCCAATTTACTACGCTTATTTAACCTCAGGTTTGGATAAGGGTTTTGGAATAGGAAATATTTTGAAAACAAACTTACGTACATTCCAATGATGATATTTTTTTCAATATCAAGGCGCTTTTATGCAGTAATAGCGGGCTATTACAAATGAAAACAACGCCGAGAGTGAGAAAAATAGCTTTATTGGGCAAATTCGCTTACCCAGAGCTGAGGTTTATTTAGCCTTTATCTCTATTTCCACCCGCCGATTTAACGCACGTCCGTGAGCTGTTGTATTACTGGCAATACTTGAAAACTCACCCATGCCCACGGCTTGCAAACGTCCTGCAGCAATTTCTTGTGCAAGCAAATAATTCTTAATCGTCTCTGCGCGCTGCTCACTGAGGTGTTGATTAAATGCGGTGGTTCCCTCGCTGTCGGTATGACCCGTAATGATCAAGCGTGTTTTATCATACTGATGCATAACATCGGCGATGTCGTTCAACGTACTATAAAAATCTGCAGAGATAGTCGCTTGGTTACTTGAGAAAGTTATTTTACTGGGCATCACGAGTCGCATAGCATTCCCCTCTCGGACAATAGTGACTCCTGAACCAGCAAGCGAGTCATTGAGTGCGGCTTCCTGCCTATCCATATACTCTCCTACAGCTGCGCCTGCGATTGCGCCAATAGCCCCTCCAATAAACACCCGCTTATTCTTATGATTCCCCGTTGCTTTGCCCAATATAGCTCCGGCGGCTGCACCTAAGCTTGCTCCTTTATCTGCCTGTGTCATTTCACATCCAGAGAGCGATAAAAGGCCAGCCCCCATAGCCACATAATACACCATAGCCTTCATATTATTTCTTTCATTCTGATCTCCCATAGGCATGAGTATGCTCAGAACAAATGAATAGAAAGTTAAGCTATGGTGATTCTGGCAGCAGCCTTTTTGGAATAGCAGGTAAATGGTAGGGTGCAATCACTTTATCAAGCGTACCCTGCTGAGCAATATCCACCATTCCCTGCATCAATTGTTTTGCCACTGTCGTTTTGGCAAATGCTTTACTAAATGCCATATGCCCATATATGGTGTTCGTATACCTATATGCGACCTTTTTTAATTTTGAAGTTGGTTGCTCAAGGACACTCATCGCGACTTCCGCCGTGTCTTCAACGGCTATAACAAGATCAACTCGCCCTTTCAGTAATAAATCAACCGCAACACGTTCTGAAGGCACCGCGACTTTGTTCAGACTGCGATCTTCATTAAACTTGGTAAAATATACGCCTCCACGCATCACGGCAATGCGCTTATTTTTCAAATCTGCGTAGTTATTGACGACAATGCTACTACTTTGTTTAGCGTAAAATACAAAAGAGGATGGCAGTGCCATATAGGCTGGCGTGACAAAACGTATTAGATTATCGCGCTTAGGGGTACGTATAAGCCCCCCTAATACATCAACTTCACCCTGTATTAGCATTCTCAAACAACGAGAAAAAGGGCATGGAACAGGCTCTATTTTATAACCTCGCTCTGCATATGGCTGTAGTTGCGTTAATATATCAATTATCAGCCCTGACACATCACCCTCATCAGTGATGACACTATAAGGAGGCGCATGATCGATAGCCACATACACTTTATCATGGTCAGCATGTGCAATATTGACTAATAATAGTAGCAATATCAACGTCAATGAGCTGACAAAAGACCATTTCAAATTATTATACCTCTGTTCTTTAATCACAACCTGCAGCACACTTTTATCGCGCTTAAAAGACATAAACTATTTAAGTAAAGGCAACTTAAGCATAGCGAAAAAATACTACATCGCATAGTCACAAAAATGTCATAATTATATGTAAGGCTGAAGTGCTAACCATAACATAAGGTGAACCATGGTATTGAGTATTTTCTATCAGTTTTTCTTGTTAGGCTGCACAAGTTTTGGTGGCCCAGCTGCCCATCTTGGCTTTTTCAAAAAACACTTTGTTGATAACCTCAAGTGGTTATCAAACGAGCGCTATAGCTCGATGATCAGTTTATCACAAATATTACCAGGCCCAGGTTCCAGTCAAGTCGGCTTTGCTATCGGCGTAGAACGTGCAGGCCTGTTAGGAGGTATTGCAGCTTTCATTGGCTTCACGCTACCTTCTTTTTTAATCATGGTAGTACTGGCTTTGAGCGCAACCCAATTACAAGACAATTTGACTGGCGTCATTCATGGCTTAAAACTCTTTGCCGTGGTCGTTGTCGCCGACGCTATTTTATCAATGGCAAAGAGCTTTTGTAAAACCACCGCACTCAAACTCGTTACGTTCGCAAGTACCTTATTTATACTTATTTCTCCGAGTATATTTAGCCAAATTTGGTTGCTGGTGATTGCTGCATCTATGGGGATGCTCTACCGCTTCAGCCCTATACCCGATAGCACTACATCGAAAGTCGGCAAGTGGCACTGGCCTGCACTCGCCATTTTCGTCGGGTTATTTGTCCTATCATTTTTCGGTTTCTCAGACTATCTCTATGCGCCTTTTTACCAAGCTGGGGCTTTGGTTTTTGGCGGCGGTCATGTGGTGCTACCCCTGTTGCAAAATAGCGTAGAGCACCTTTCTCAAGAAAGCTTTCTAACCGCTTATGCCGCGGCGCAAGCAGTGCCGGGTCCAATGTTTACTATTGCAACCTATTTGGGTGCTGTCACACAGCCTGATAATGTCTGGTTTGGTGCTATTATAGCAACCCTTGCTGTATTTTTGCCCGGTTTACTACTTATGTATAGCTGCCACCATAGTTGGCATGCATTGAGTAATTTACCAAAATTTGCCAGTGTAACTGCGGCAATTAATGCGGCTGTTGTTGGCCTACTCGCGGCTGCATTTTATCAGCCTATCTGGTCATCAAGCGTTACTAATCTATGGCATATTGCCATTGTCGTTATTGGGTTTAGTTGTATGAAACTGTTCAAGCCACCAATTTGGATGATGTTAATCGCCTTCGCTTCGTTGGGTCTGTTCTTGTCGTGAGTTTATTTGTAGTTGCCCTGATACTGTTTGGTACGGGCGCAACTCAAATTCAGACATTGTAGCTATCATATGGTCCATAATATCGGCTTGTAAGTGTTCATAAAAAACCCATTGCTTATTCACACTAAAACAATAGAATTCAATTGGTAAACCATGGTGTTGAGGCGCGAGTTCCCGCACCATTAGCACACAATCTTGGTTAATATCTTTATGCTTACGCAGATACGCTTCTGCATAACGGCGGAACAATCCAACATTCGTAATGGGCTGTGGTAACTCGCCAACGTCTAAAAGTTCAGGGAACACACTTTGCAACTGCGTCACGCTGGCTGCATTTAACGTAACGACACTATGCATATCTAATAACAACGCCCGTTTTATTCTTCTACCCGCAGACTCTTGCATCGCACGCCAATTCTTAAAAGAATCCGTAATGAGCATATAAGTGGGGATGGTTGTCACCGTGTTATCCCAATTTCTCACTCTTACCGTATTTAGCCCTAAATCAATGACTTCGCCATCAGCACCAAATGCATCTACTTGGATCCAATCACCAATTGTCACCAATCGATTTGCAGCAATTTGAATGGATGCAACCAGCCCCAAAATTGTGTCTTTAAATACTAACAAAGTCACAGCAGCAATTGCGCCAAAACCTGAAAGTATGTAAGTCGGTGATTTATCTAACAACAAACTGATGATTAAAATACTGCAGACAATAAAAGTCATCAATTTAGTAACTTGCACAATGCCTTGTATAGGTACGTCTTTAGCGAATCGCAATTGACTGTAAATCCCATGAGCAAGATTCACTAAGCTGCTGAGTAAAAACCCAGAAATAACAATCAGAACAATTTGGCCCACTGATTTAAAGCTCAATAGCACCCATTCAGGCGCCACGAGCACACGCGGATAAAATGCCAAAAATGCCACACAACTGAGCATTGCCGCCATTCTACCAGTGAGTTTATTGAGGTGCTCTGTGAGCTGTCCCAAGCGCGATGGAGAAAACTTAGTGAGCGTATTTTGAATGGTTGGAAATACCAACCGACGGGTGAATATATATACAAAAATAACGCCGATAAAGCCAATGCTGTTTGCCGAAATAGCACTCAATAAAGCTTCTTTTGGTAATCCATTAAGCCATGGTTCAATTAAGTCTGTTATATGTGCAATACTCATATTTTAATCACTCCTCATCAGCTTACGCTAATACAATCACCGTATTTCCACATCTTGGTTTTTTGAAGGTGAGTGCTGTGTACTCATTAACTGCTGGCACCTAATTAACTAAGGTTTATTGAGGAGCGTATTTACAAATGCTCCCCACACCTATCTTGCGGTCTATTTAACGTGCTGTAATTTTTCAAGCTGCTGATCTTTGTCGCTCCATAAACGATTTAATTCTGACTGAAAACGCACTCTAAATTCGTTGTCGTTACTGTAATCCCCTATTAGCTCTTCACTTACAGGCATTACATCAATGTGCACATCTACTCTTTTTACCTTGCCACTGACAAAGTCGATAAAGTTTGGGATCCCGTCTGGATAATGAATTGTCACATTCACCACTTTGTTAATTTGCTCACCCATCGCTTGCATCACAAATGCAATGCCACCGGCCTTTGGCTTTAATAAATGGTCAAACGGACTTTTTTGGCGCTGATGCTTCTCTGGAGTAAAACGTGTGCCTTCCACAAAGTTTACAATACTCACAGGCATAGTTTTAAACTTCTCACAGGCTTTACGCGTTGTTTCTATATCCTTGCCTTTGAGCTTCGGGTTTTTACGCAATTGACTTTTGCTGGTTCGGCTCATAAATGGGAAATCTAGCGCCCACCAAGCCAAACCTAGCACTGGCACGTACAATAATTCCTTTTTCAAAAAGAAATTTAAGAATGGGATCTTTCTATGTAAAACGCGTTGCATAATCACAATATCGACCCAACTTTGATGATTGGCAATCACCAAATACCAATCCTTACGTTTAATATCTTCTAAGCCTGTTATATTTAGCTCAAATGGCGTGATTAAATTCTGATTACAGTTATTGCCTGCAACCCACATGCTTGCACACTCTTTGGCCAGTTTACTGCAAAGTTTTTGCCATATAGGGACTGGTAACAACTTCAATAAGCCAAATAAGAAAATGGGTATAAACCAAACTAACGTATTCAGGGCATACAAGAATAAACTGATAATGCGACGTAACAACGACATTCAATGTTTCCTTTACAACAACCTAAGTCAAAAGGCTAACATCTTGCTACATATGCGAGCCTAATTCATGACTGAGAATAATACCTTGTTTTTATGCTACGAAAAACCTAAGCCAATAAAAAGCTTAATCTTCAAAATAGGTATACCCTGCTAATCCTGCGTTTAATTCAGCTAAATATTGCGCTTTTAAATCATGCTCAATATCCAACTTGCTCACTTGCTCAACAAAATTATTAGACAGTTTTTCATGATCATAATGTACAAATTTCAAAACATCAGCCACGCTATCCCCTTTAATTGCATTGGTTAACGTATATCCTTGCTCCGTCAACTCCACATGCACAGAATCAGTATCACCAAATAAGTTATGTAAATCACCTAATATCTCTTGATAAGCTCCAACCATAAACATGGCTAAATGGTATTGCTGACCAAATTGATAAGGCGGTATTGGCAAACTTGATTCAATTCCCGAGCCTTCAACATATTCTCTGATCTGTCCATCAGAATCACAGGTAATATCTTGGATAATGGCCCTTTGAGTCAATGGTTGATCTAAAGACTCTATCGGCATTACAGGGAATAGCTGTTGGATCCCCCAAACATCAGGTAATGATTGAAATAAAGAAAAGTTCACAAAAAGCTTGTCAGCCAACTTCTCATTTAAATCATCCAACACTTCGCGGTGTGAACGTGCATTATCGCTTAATGTTTCACGAACTTGATGCAAAATAGTGAAATACATTAATTCAATTTGTGCCCATTGCGTCATGCTCACCAAACCATGCACATATTGACCATGCGCTTCGCTAAATAAATGCATTGCATCGTGATAAGCCTCTAATGCCAAGCGTGGTGTGATGCGATGGAGCACTTGCCATAACTGGTGCAAAATAGCATGATCACTTTTATTCGGTGGTGTATTTGACGTTTGCTTTGGCGCTTTTTCAATATCAATAACGTCTGTGATTAACACCGCATGATGCGCTGTAAGTGCACGACCTGATTCGGTGATAATCGCAGGGTGCGCTAGATCATGTTGGTCACATACATCCGCAAAAGCACCCACGACATTACGAGCATACTCCGCTACCGTATAATTCATTGAGCAAGCGCTTCGTGACCCAGAACCTTCGTAGTCCACACCTAGGCCGCCGCCCACATCCACCGTTTTTAAGGGCACGCCTAATCGAGAGAGCTCTGCAAAATGGCGGGCACATTCCGTTAATGCCCGTTGAATATCACGAATATTGGCAATTTGCGATCCGATATGGAAATGTACCAAATTCATTAAATGTAGTTTGTTATGACGTTTTAAAGTCTCCACCGCTTCTAATACTTGCCCCGCAGTTAATCCAAACTTACCTTTTTCACCGCCTGTATTCTGCCATTTACCTTTGCCAACTGAGTTTAATCGGATCCGAATACCAATCGCTGGTTCAATGTCTAAGTCGTCAATTTCTTTAATGAGAGAGGTTAATTCAGAAAGCTTTTCAACCACCACGTTAACGTTATGACCCATCGCTTGCCCAATGCATGCAAGACGTAAAAACTCACTGTCTTTATAACCATTACACACAATGGTAATCGGTTTGTTCGTAAGACCTAAAATAGCCATTAATTCAGGCTTAGACCCGGCTTCCAAACCAACTAACCCGCTCGGGTGAGCTAATAGTTTACTCACCACCGAACGTTGTTGATTCACTTTTATCGGATAAACACAGGTATAGTGACCTTGATACTGCTTTTGTTCACAAGCCAAGGAAAACGCCTCTGTCATAGTATCAACACGGTGCTGCAGAATATCTGTAAACCTGACCAAAACCGGCAATGTTAAGCCTTCTGCTTTAAATTGTTCAGTCAGTTCGGTCAATGAGATTGCCGGAGTCCTTTTTTCCCCATCCGGGAATGCAACGAGCTCACCTTGATCGTTAATATCAAAATAGCCATCACTCCAATGTGCAACATTATAGATATCTCGCGCTGTCTCTAAGCCCCATTTCATGGCAATCTCACTTACTCAATTCGAAAGGCGTATTTTAATACTAGCGCATACTATTGGCGAACAAAATTCGCTTTATTTTAGCTAAATTCTTCTAATCATATATGTTAGAAAAGCAAAAACCACACATCAGGTTCAAATTTAAAAACGGCACATACCTGTCCATTCAAAAACAGGACAAAGCGAGGGTGTAATTTACATTTATTAGACAGAATAAACGCGAACATTGACACACCGAATACCAAAAAATAACATTAACCCCAATAATGAAACAAACATCAACACTTGATTCATTGTTAAACAAAACAACATTAATACCATTAATTAGGTAAAGGAAAAATGAAAAAACTATTATTGTCGGCCATCATCGGTTTGGCTTTAACCTCAAATATTGCATCAGCCAATACAAATACAATACTGGTAGATCATGCCAAACAAGCACAGCTAGTAGAGACACTAAAATCAAATGCCATAGAATTAGGTATTACCGAAGCAGCATATGTACGGGCTATACAGCGATATGAAAGCTTTATGACACATATTATGGTACCTGAATACACAGACGAGCAGTTATTACATATAAAAAGGACCGATGAGCTCCCTGCATTCATAAGCTATTTAAATGGTGTTGAATTAACCACTGGACTAGCTGCTGAGTTTTTAAGCCAAAAAAATGAAAATGATGCCAACCTTGCCAGTTATCTTGGCTTGAAAGTCAGTCAATTACAGCAATTTATTGCACTGCATAGCAACAACTCTAACCAATTGTTTAAACCAAACGCGCATAATGGTGACGCTGATGTATACATGGACAAGTATGAAGTTCACTTCACATGTCGCGCAGACTGCCAAGGGTTTGGTCTAGACAGCCTTGATTTACATGACTTTGTTCGTCTTTCTGCTATGTTACAAAACTACAGTGGCGAGTCATGGTACAAAGATGTTGATGTGAGTTTTTACAACAAAAGTGGGAATCAAGCGTTTAATTCTAGATTGCGCGTCAGAAAAGATGGTGCCGTATGGCAACTCAACGCAAACCAATGCGACGAAGAAAGATGCGGCACAGAGCCATAAAATCGCTCTGTGAATAAAGTGAGTAGCGCCATGCTACCCACTTCCCCTTTACAACCATAACCACAATACCATGATTTTTTATCTGGGTTCAGCTCATTATTACATATCAAAAACTCATCCCCTTATTAGTTATAACTCAGATGAAACATGAGCTTTTAGCGAAAATGCGCTAAAATAGATTGAGCAAACACGTGCTCACTGGCAAAATTACCCGAATTGAATAGTAAGTGTGAAATATATATGGCAAATCTAGAAGCAAACCGTTGGTTTACCGAAGTAAGTGACCGTGATGGCAGCGCCTTTTCTCTGCGTATCAACAGAAAACTCGATGAGATCCAATCTCCATTCCAGAATGTTGAAATGTATGAAACCACCGACTTTGGCAACTTAATGATAATCGATGGCTGTACTATGGTCAGCAGCAGAGAAAACTTCTTTTACCATGAAATGATGAGTCACCCAGCATTGTTTTCTCACCCAGCACCGAAGAATGTCGTTATTATCGGGGGAGGGGATTGTGGAACCCTGCGTGAGGTTTTAAAACACCCAGATATTGAACGTGTTACGCAAATCGACATCGATGAAGTTGTAACACAAATGTCGCTTAAATACTTCCCCGAACTGTGTGAATCGAATAATGACTCAAGAGCCACCATCATGTTTGATGATGGCATAAAATTTATGAAAGAAGCGGATGCTGAATCTATTGATGTCATTATCGTTGACGGTACCGACCCTGTAGGACCTGGTGAAGGGCTCTTCAACCATGCTTTTTATGCAAGCTGCTTAAACGCTTTACGTGAAGGTGGGATCATGATCCAACAGAGTGAATCTCCCCTAATGCATATGCCGCTACTCATTGAAATGCGTGATGCTATGACAGATGTTGGGTTTGTTGACTTACAAACTTTACCCTTTCCGCAACCGATTTACCCAAGTGGCTTATGGTCATCAACGATGGCCCGTAAGGGCGAAGGGTTCTCAGGCTTCAGAGAGCAAGATGCTGATAAAGCACTATTTCATACTGATTACTATAATACAGGTATTCACAAAGGTGCACTGGCAACTCCTAACTTTATGAAACGCGCATTTGCCAAATAGTACTTGAAAAACGGACCCCATAAATACAAAAAACCCAAGCAATCGCTTGGGTTTTCTGCAAATGAGCCACTATCTTATAGAAGTGCTTACTTATGATACTGCGCACTAAATTCGTGAACTGCATTAATGAAAACGCCCGCATGCTCAGGATCCACTTCCGGAGTAATACCATGGCCCAAATTAAAGACATGGCCATTGCCCTCACCAAATCCAGCTAGAATGTGCTGAACTTCTTCACGAATACGCTCTGGCGTACCATGTAGCATTGATGGATCCATATTACCTTGTAAGGCAACCTTATCACCCACGCGACGTTTAGCATCACCAATATCAATTGTCCAATCCAAGCCTACTGCATCACAACCAGTCGCTGCAATCGCTTCGATCCACTGACCCCCATTTTTTGTAAATAGCGTTACGGGCACTTTTCGACCATCATTTTCACGAATGAGACCGTCTACAATCTTATGCATATATTGCAATGAAAACTCTTTATAATCACGAGGACTTAACACACCTCCCCATGAATCAAAAATCATTAAAGACTGTGCACCTGCCTTTACCTGCGCGTTCAAGTAATCAATCACTGAATCTGCCAATTTGTCTAACAACAGATGCAATGTCTTAGGCTCAGCAAACGCCATTTTCTTTATTTTTCCAAAGGTTTTACTACTGCCCCCTTCCACCATATATGTGGCAAGTGTCCAAGGAGAGCCAGAAAAACCAATCAAAGGCACTTCACCCTTTAATTCGCGGCGAATTGTACTGACCGCGTTCATCACATAACCCAGCTCATCAGTAGGATCTAATTTGGGGATTTTCTGCACATCAGCCAAAGAACTAATAGGACGTTCAAACTTAGGCCCTTCCCCAGTTTCAAAGTACAAACCAAGGCCCATTGCATCTGGAATAGTCAAGATGTCGCTGAACAAAATAGCCGCATCGAGTGGATAACGACGCAACGGCTGCAAAGTAACCTCACATGCCAATTCTGCATTTTTACACAAGCTCATAAAATCACCTGCTTGTGCGCGAGTTGCACGATACTCAGGTAAGTATCGACCTGCTTGACGCATCATCCATACTGGCGTGACATCAACAGGTTGTTTCATTAACGCACGTAAATAACGATCATTTTTCAATTCGCTCATAGCGGCTCTCAATTCCAAAGCTTTAAAAATTGAGCAGATTGTATCATCATCCACGCAAACGCTCTATTAAAAGCAAGCACCAAAATACGGGAATATGATCTAGATTAAAAGAGACTGAAATTCAGAAAGTTAGCCCATTGCTACGTAACAAAATGTAAAACAATTCATTAATTTGTTTGCAACAGAGGTAAAAGCTTGGTATAAAATATGCGCGTTACAAAAATAACAACAAAACACCTTTATAATAAAAATAACAACTATTATCAAAGAGCTAAACTCATTTACAAACCACCTACGGGTGGTTTTTTCTTGTGAAAAGCGACTGATTTACCCAAAACAACAACTCATTAAAAATCAAACACCTACACCAGTTTTGGTGAAATAAAATAAAAATAGGTTGACCTTTGCAGCAGATTTCCTTTTCATAGAGGAAAACAATCCGCTAAAGGAGTCCGCTATGCTTTCTAGGTTAGAACAAGCCCAACAAAAATGGGGAGGTAGCCATAGTGTTATTGATGCATGGTTGGCTGAACGTCAAGAGCTGTTATTACTTTATTGTAAAATAGCTGGATTTTCCCCTTACGATAAGAATGAACAAGCTTTACCTGAGCAGGTACAAATTCAATCTTTCTGTCAAATTCTTATGGACTATTTATCCGCTGGCCATTTTGAAATCTACGATAACATCGTAGAAGCCTGTAAGGAAAAAGGCCCTGAAAGCGCACAATTAGCGCAAGCGCTTTATCCTAAAATTGCTGATACAACTGACCTTGCTTTAGATTTCAATGATAAATATGCCGAAGCCTCTCAAGAAAGCCCATTGGTAGAGTTTGATAGTGATTTATCTAAATTAGGTGAAACACTGGAACTGCGCTTCGAGTTAGAAGATGAGTTGATTGATAACCTCTATGCCAATTATAGTCGTTAATAGCTATGCCATTGCGGAACGTTAGCAACAATTAAAAAGGGCCTATTGAGGCCCTTTTTGCTGATGCTGTAGAAATGAATTACTCAGCAGCAGCTTCCGCTTTTTCTTCTTGGATCTCCAGTAATTCAACTTCAAATACTAAAGTCGAGTTTGCTGGGATTTTACCTAGATCACGCTCACCGTAACCTAAGTTCGCTGGAATAGTAAACTTGTATTTAGACCCAACTGGCATTAACTGTAAACCTTCAGTCCAACCTGAGATAACACGATTTAATGGGAAAGTAGTTGGCTCATCACGAGAATACGAGCTATCAAACTCAGTACCGTCAATTAAAGTGCCTTTATAATGTACTTTAACAACGTCAGTGACTAATGGCTTTTTACCTTCACCTGTACTTAATACTTCATACTGCAAACCTGACTCAGTAACGGTTACACCTGCTTTTTGTGCATTATCTGCTAAGAACTTTTCGCCTTCAGCTTTATTCTTTTCAGCATCTACTTTGGTTTTTTCAGCTTGTAACTCACGTACCGATGTATCTAACGCAGTAAGGACTTCACGGATTTTAGCTTCATCTAGTTTTGCTTCTCCCGCTAATGCGTCTTGAAAACCACGCATAAGTAACGCTTGATCTAGCTCAACACCAAAACCTTTTTTATCAGCTAGGTCTTTTTGCAAGAAATTACCTACTGAAGCGCCAATGCCATAAGCTTGTTGTTGTAGCTCTGTTTCTAGTTTAACTTCAACTGGCTTTTCTTCAGCTTTTTGATTACATGCAGTTAATGCTAAAACTGACGCAGCAATCAAAGACAATTTAATCGTCTGTTTCATTCTGTCTATTCTCTCTTTCCGACATACCTAACGGTAGTCTGTTAATATTATATTAATGGTTAAATCTATTGTAGCCACATTATCATTCATCGCAGTAGATGCCAAATTCAAACGCTAAACGTAGAATAAGTTAACGCGACTTTGTGTACTTGATACGCTAGTATCTAATAACATACTACTTCTAACGGGCAGATTATATATAGTCTACCCTTTGCACTACATGACGTTAAGGGAAAATACCGATATTATGCCCAATGTTTTTCGTGTCGCCCTGCTATCACTATTAATTTTGCTTATAAGCTGCTCTGATGGCACTAACCAAGCTGAGTTTACTGTTGAACACGCCGCACGGGGTGCATTCACAGCTGCGCTTTCTCAAGATGGTCGTTACAGTTTAGTGTCCTCAGTCGAACATGGTGTCAGCCTATGGGACAATGATAGCCATGGGCTAAAATATCAATGGCACCAATCATCTGAGCATGAAAACCTCGTCCACTCACTGGCTATTGCATACGATAATAGCTTTGCCGTTACTGCCGAAAATAATACTTTTGCCATTTGGAATATAAAAAATGGCAAAAACCAAGGTTTCTATCAAATAAAAACAGGCACTATTCGCGACATTGCAATCAGCAACCAGGGCCGTTACATACTTTATGGTCGCAGCGATAACGTTGTTGTACATCTGGACTTAGAAAGCGGAAGGCGCATAGAGTTCCTTGGACATCAAGAAAAAATTAATAGTATCGCATTATCACCGAATGGACATTTTGCGTTAACTGGCGCAAATGATTACAGTGCCTACTTCTGGAATACCAAAACTGGGCAGGTAATTCATCGATTTAATCACCCAAGTCGAGTCACAAAAGTCGCATTAGATGCCAGTGGGCAGTATGCATTTACCGCAGACAGTTTAAAAAAAGCCAGCATATGGCAACTGACTTCAGGTGATCTTGTCTCGCAATTACAGTATATTGCCCGACAGAAAATTTTTAGTGCTGTGCGTTTCAATCAAAGTAGTGAACTGCTACTTACCGGTTCACCCAGTCGACAAATGGATTTATGGCAGGTAAATGATGGACAAAAGCTTGGATCTTGGCTTGTTGAGCCCAGGTCTGGGAGCCGACCTAAATCAGCCGTTGTATTTGATGTGGCATTTGTAAACCAAGACCAAGCACTATTAACAGAAAGCTCTAGTGGACTACTAGAACGATTTAAGCGAGTAAACCGTTGATGACTGATTTAGAAAACCGCGTTATGGAATTAGAGGCTAAAGTGTCTTTTCAAGATGACACGATAGACACACTCAATGATGAATTACAAACTCATCAAAAGCGCCTAGCGAAGATGCAGCGCCAAATTGAATTAATTGGTGAAAAGATGAAGGAAACCAATGAGTCTGGTATTATTCCACAACATCAAGAACCGCCTCCTCCCCATTACTAACCTTTCGTTGTTCAGCCAGTTTATTCTGGCTTAAACACACCAATAACTTGTTCAAACTGGCGAGTCGACGCCTGCACGGCTGCTTTTGGTTGTGTCATGATATGACCACACTCAACACATTCGACCTTTTCCACATCATGTTCTTTAAATAGCATCATCACATCCATTTTTTTACACTCTGGACACGATGCGCCTGCAATAAAGCGTTTTTTCTGTTTCACAAATGTTCCCCTACTACTGGGTTATATAACAACCATCCCATTTTATCCTAAAGCGACTGTGCATGATACGCTTGAACAGGATTAAGCAGATCATGTTATGATGTACCTAATGCACATTTAGAATTGAAACTATGATCCAGCTGTCTGATATTGAGTTACTTCGTGGTGGTAAAACACTCTTAAAAAATGCTAATGCCACTTTATTCCCTGAACATAAAGTTGGCTTAGTCGGCGCCAATGGCTGTGGAAAATCCACTCTATTTGCGCTATTAAAAGGTGAATTACAATTAGACTCTGGAGATTTTCAATTTCCTAAAGATTGGTCTATTGCCTCGGTAAAACAAGAAACCCCGGCATTAGACATCAGTGCGCTGGAATATGTGCTGCAAGGTCATCACGAATATTATCAATGCCGCATCACTTTGCAGCAAGCTGAGGCGAGCGGTGACGGTGCGATACAAGCCAAAGTACATCAAAAGCTTGAACTCATTGATGGCTATAGCATTGAATCTAAAGCGGGTGAATTACTGCATGGCTTGGGGTTTACAAATGCGCAAATAGATAACCCTGTGAGTGCCTTCTCTGGTGGTTGGCGCATGCGTTTAAATCTAGCCCAAGCGCTCATTCGTGATGCTGATCTGCTGCTGCTTGATGAACCAACTAACCATTTAGATTTAGATGCGGTTTATTGGCTGGAGCGTTTCTTGCGAGCATATACTGGCACTCTGGTGCTAATTTCTCACGATAGAGAGTTTTTAGATGCCGTCATTGACCAAATTTGGCATATAGATCAACAGCGCATAAATATTTATAAAGGCCATTATTCTCAGTTTGAACGCCAAAAAGCTGAAAGAATGGCACAACACCAAGCTTTGTTTGAAAAGCAACAAGAACATATTGCACATTTAGAGCAATTTATTACACGATTTAAAGCAAAAGCAAGTAAAGCAAAGCAAGCGCAAAGTCGGGTTAAAGCGCTAGAACGAATGGAGAAACTTGCGCCAGCGCATGCAGACTCCCCCTTCAACTTTGAGTTTGCTGACCCCATAGCATTGCCTAACCCACTTATGACGTTAGACAATGCTGTTGCAGGGTATGGTGATGTCACTATCTTACATAAAATTAAATTAAACCTTGTTCCAGGTAGCCGCATTGCCCTGTTAGGCCGTAACGGAGCGGGTAAATCAACTCTCATTAAATTACTTGCCGGCGAGCTAGCACCACAAGCAGGGGAAGTATTCCAACATCAAGGTTTAAATATCGGGTATTTTGCACAACACCAACTTGAGTCATTAGACTTACAAGCAAATGCAATCACACATTTACAGCGTCTTGACCCCAAAGCCAGTGAACAATCCCTACGTGACTTTTTAGGCGGATTTGCGTTTATAGGTGACAAAGCACTTGATCCAGTTGCACCATTTTCTGGCGGAGAGAAAGCACGACTCGTACTTGCGATGTTAGTCTATCAAAAGCCCAATTTATTGTTACTTGATGAACCGACCAACCACCTAGATTTAGAAATGCGTCATGCACTCGTTATGGCATTGCAAGGCTTTGAGGGCGCCATGGTCACCGTATCACACGATCGCCACATGCTAAAAAATACAGCCGATGAATACTACCTCGTTGATAATGGTACGGTAACCCAGTTTGGTTATGACCTTGATGAGTATTATCAGTGGTTATTAAATGCAAACAAAGAGGCCGCGAAGAAACCGGAAGTAGACACAAAAAGTCACTCTAGTAGTAATCGTAAAGAACAAAAGCGCCTAGCAGCCGAATTTAGAAAGTCAGTGCAACCGTTAAAAAAGCAAATTGAAAAGCTAGAAAAAGCGCTAGATAAGCATTCCGATGAGTTGGCCACGATTGAGATGCAGTTAGCGGATAACGATTTGTATCATGAAGATAACAAGGCTAAGTTGACTGACTTACTCAATAAACAAGCGCTCTTGACACCAAAGCTTAACCAAGTTGAAGAAGATTTGCTCGTGGCATTAGAAGAACTGGAAGGGAAAGAGCGCCATTTTGAACAGGGTATGAGTGCATGAACGCACTCTCTGCTGCGCTGTTTTGGCAATTTTCTTGCGCTAGCTATGCCCTGCCTAACATCAAGGAGCTGTTGTTGTCGCTACAAGATAAGCATAATAAAAACATAAACCTATGCTTGTTATTACTTTACCTAGAGCAACAAAAAATACAGTTAACGCCAATACAAGTTAAAGCATTAGCAGATCTGTGTTCGGATATAGACGCGCAAACATTGTTACAACACAGGCAATTGCGCAAACACATCAAGACATCTTATCAACGCCACCCTGCTTATCAGTCATTGCGAAAGCAGCTGTTAACAAGTGAATTAGCACTTGAGAAGTTTCAGCAGCAATTACTTATAGAACACCTCGAATCTGATACTTTGAGCCATAACAACGTCTCAAATAACCTGACGTTTTACCTCGATGAGCACCACGCACTAGCCTTAAAACAATGCTTTTTCGCCACAAAAACATGATCAAGATCAAATCAGTGAATTAACCCTCGTAGCACGCTTAAAAAACTTGATCTTGATCATAATCCTTCGTAAGCCCCTCCTCTAAGATGAATACATCAACTAATTAGGAGTCACGGCCATGAACGTATTCTTCAGAGACTTTTTTACTGACCCAGTATTATTCTTGTCATTCGGATTTTTGGGGATTGTGATTGGGCTGTGTCTATTTTATGTGTATTACTTTATCAAGAAAATTAATGACGCAGAAGTACCTGAACAATAAAGTAATTATAAAACAATAATATATATTCTCAATGTAGACTAATTAAGCACGACGCACAAAGCACCTTACTAACCTAGTTAGTCGGGTGCTTTTTATTATCTGCGATCATGCCTATTTAAGCCTCAACACATTCAGCGTTTTTTGTTAAACTAATCGACCCATTGATAGCAAGATGTTTTATGGATTACTCATTTAAAGGTGCATGGTGGATGCGCAACCGGCATGTGCAAACCATACTGCCGCGTTTTTTTAGACCATTTCAAAAAGTACCTGTCTATTTTGAGGAACTGACGACCCCTGATGGTGACTTCCTTGAACTTGCATGGGCCAAAAACAAAAAGCCCAGTGCCCCAATCGCGATAATTTTACATGGTTTAGAAGGTAATATTAATAGCTTTTATGCTAAAGGGATGCTTAACGCACTCAGTAAGAAAGGCTTCAACGCAGTACTTATGCATTTTCGTAACTGCTCTCGCGCACCAAATAAACTGGCACGCGCCTATCACAGTGGTGAAACCAGCGATTTAAGCTTTTTAATTAAAACGCTGAAACAGCGCTATGCTGACAGCCCGCTTTATGCGGTCGGCTTTTCATTAGGCGGAAATGTATTAGCAAAGTATTTAGGTGAACAACGCCATACATGTAAGCTCTCTGGTGCCGCCGTCATTTCTGCACCATATCACCTCTCATCTTCATGCCAAGTCATACGTAGCAGTTGCTATGGTCTTTATCAAAAGTACTTGCTCGACAGAATGAAGAAGTCGTTTTCCCGTAAGCTACCAACTATTCAAAGTGTATTGCCTTTAGATAAAGTGACCCTGAATAACTTCAACGACTTGTGGCAATTTGATAATCAAATTACTGCTCCACTACATGGTTTTGACAATGCGGAAGATTACTATCACCAAGCCAGTGCTCAACCCTATTTAAAGCACATACAAACCCCTACCTTGCTTATTCACGCCAAAGATGACCCAATGTTGTCTGTACAAGCCATCCCCCATGAAGCACAAGTTAGTAGTGCCGTTACGTTAGCGGTGTCAGAGCGTGGTGGGCATGTCGGGTTCATTAGTGGCGTGAACCCATTTAAACCCTTTTTTTGGTTAGAGCAAGCTGTACCTCACTATTTTACTACATTGGCCAATATGGATAAAAAAATATGATCATTCCTATGCAACAACTTGACCCAACCACACTGGCTAATTTAATTGAGCACTATGTTTTGCGAGAAGGCACCGACTACGGCGAGCATGAGTATTCCACTGAAGAAAAAATAGCCCATGTCAAAGCGCTACTCACCGCAGGGGAAGCGCTGATTGTATTCTCAGAACTGCATGAATCTGTCAATATTGTCACAAAAGCCCAATTTCAAGCCATGCAAAGTGAGGATTACAGCTAAAGCTGGTTTTGCCCTGTTGCATTTTCAGTTATAGTTTAGAGCTAATAACTAAACTAAAAAGGCAAAATCATGACCTTACGTTATTCTCTTTGCGCACTAGCACTGATGATATCCGGTGTACATGCAAAAGATTATCAAGCATCAGAGCTCGCCCATCGTCTCGCACAACAAAACATCCTGATTGATACACACATTGATGTACCATATCGACTTAAAGAACAATGGGATGACGTAAGTAAGGCCACCAAGTCAGGTGATTTTGATTATCCCAGAGCGGTAAAAGGGGGGTTAAACGCCCCTTTTATGTCTATTTATATTCCGGCCAACTTAGAGTTTGAAGGGAAAGGTAAAAGCTATCAGCTAGCTAATCAACTGATTGATGGCATGGAAGCACTCGCATTCAGAGCCCCTGATAAGTTTGCAATTGCATACTCAACCAAAGACATTTATGTACACTTTAAACAAAAGAAGATGTCTATTGCGATGGGGATGGAAAATGGCTCCCCTATTGAAGGGGAGCTGAAAAACCTCAAGCACTTTTTTGACCGCGGTGTACGCTATATCACCTTAGCACACTCACAAAGTAACCATATTTCTGATTCATCTTATGATATTCGTAGAAAATGGAAAGGACTCAGCCCATTCGGTAAGAACCTAGTAACTGAAATGAACAAAATCGGAATGCTCATTGATGTATCACATATTTCTGACGCCGCATTTTATCAAACAATGGAAATATCCAAAGTACCCGTTATCGCATCTCACTCATCATTACGTAAATATACCCCTGGGTTTGAGCGCAACATGGATGACAAAATGTTAAAAGCACTCAAAAAAAATGGTGGTGTTATCCAGATAAATTTTGGCTCAAGCTTTGTCACGGCAAGCTCTCGAAGTTGGTATGATGTGCGCAATAAAGCACAAAAAGCAGCACAACAGAGCGGCAATACCCCAACCGATTTTGCGGCTGCATACCGTGCAAAAAACCCTTTCCCATTTGCCACGCTTGAACAAGTTCTTGATCACATAGATCATGTTGTTAAGCTAATTGGCATCGATCATGTTGGTATTGGGTCTGACTACGACGGAGTAGGTGATTCTCTGCCTATTGGTCTAAAAGATGTGTCGACTTATCCTAATTTAGTACAAGGTCTTTTAGATAGAAATTATACCCAAGGCCAAATCAAGAAAATCTTAGGAGGAAATACCTTAAGGGTGTGGCGTCAAGCAGAAGAATACGCTAGACAATTTTAACCTGTTTGTAGGTATGGCGGCGCTGACCTCATCGCTATACCTTCTTCTCATTGCCGATCACGCTTCACATGTTTTGCAAGCAGTAAACCTCATTTTCTAATCGTCATTCAAAACATAAGATAAGGCAAAGGGAGTCTTTAGAAAATAATTGAGAAATACTAAGAATGATATATTCAGAAGAAATAAGTAGAATTATGTACAGGAATTGGTTGCGGGAGCCGGATTTGAACCGACGACCTTCGGGTT
>NZ_JAGJEE010000130.1:0-419 GCF_018100885.1 Pseudoalteromonas sp. MMG013
CGCACTTCCAGATTAAACGAGGCTTATAATGGTGAATGTACAATTATGTGCCTGTCCCATTTTATCCTCCCATTTTATCCTGCCAACTCTAAATCAATAAACAAATTCGTTTATTTCGTCTGTCGATATGGCTGTTAAGCAAGTTGCTTACGGCAAATAAAAATAATATGGGACAGGCACAAATTTCTTTGAAGTATGCAAAATCTGGGTCTTACGATTTAACGAAATGGTTAATTCAAGTGAGGAGACAATGAAATTAGCACGAACGAGCTAGCAGCAGAGCTTGCTGAATTAAATCAACGCGTTAACCTGCTTAAGTGTTCGGGCTAAACGAGTAAGGTGGGGTAGTCACAAATTTTTTACATAATAGGGTGGCGTTACATAAAAATAATATGGGACAGGCACAAATTTCTTTGAAG
>NZ_JAGJEE010000131.1:0-416 GCF_018100885.1 Pseudoalteromonas sp. MMG013
CCTAAAATCCCGACCACCATCTCCAACGAGCGCTCCACACACAAGCCCACTAAACTGTCTGGCCCAATAGCATGATGCTCTCGCAGATAATGCGCCAGTTGGTTCGACTGCTCATTCAACTGCTTGTACGTCAGTGTTTTATCTGCAAAGACCACCGCAACCTTATCCGGCTGCTGCTGTGCTTGTTGTTCAAATAAGGTATGAATGCATGCCGCTTTATCGTATGCAATTTCCGTATTATTCAGCCCTGTCACTAAATGCGCTGTCTCTGACTCCGACAACATCGCCAAGCTAGGCAACGCCGCTGTCTCTTCTGTGACTTCACTCAAACTCGTTAATAAACGACACAAGTGTGCGTTTAACCGCGCTATCGCTGCTTCACTGAATAAACCTGTATCATATGTCCAGTTAATACC
>NZ_JAGJEE010000132.1:0-406 GCF_018100885.1 Pseudoalteromonas sp. MMG013
AAATATCATTTTGGCTACCTCCGTGTAATATATCGTTCCCCTCGTTACCATACAAAGTATCATCGTGATCACCACCGTATAGCTTGTCGTCGCCAAGCCCACCACTAAGTTCATCGTCACCGCCATAGCCGTATAAGGTATCATCGCCAGCGAGACCATCTATAGTATTCTTTTGCTCGCTGCCTCTGAGTGCATCACTGTTTGAAGTTGCTCCATTCACAGAAACACCTTTGAGGTTCAATATTTCATTGAAAGCGTGAGTGCGTTCTGAAATGACGATATTCTCTATTTCAAAAGAGGTGTGTTTAAAATAGTTTTTAATGGTTATTAGGTCATTGGTGTTGGTGATATTAATGACTAAATCATCATTGCTGCGACTAAAGTTGAGAGTTTCAAGAGTTATATG
>NZ_JAGJEE010000133.1:0-369 GCF_018100885.1 Pseudoalteromonas sp. MMG013
TAAAACCTGTGATAATAACAACGACAAGTATGAATGTTATGGATCCTGACCTGCGTCAGGAAGACAATAAGGTGGAACTCGTTTCCCTGAACGGGTTTCAGTGCCCATAAATGCGCCTCTTTCTTGCTCACTTTTATGGTTCCTGACCTACATCAGGAAGACAATGAGGTGGAACTCGTCTCCCTGAACTTGTATATGGACTCCACCTCACCATGCTTGGTAACTTTTGCTGTAATTATAAAGCCGTTATCAACGAGGTGGGCGTCATAAAAACCCCAACTCTAAATAAAAACCTCCGTCTCCCTGAACTGGTTTCAGGGTCCATAGCGTGTTTATTCTAGGCTTTCTCTAAAGCTCTTTCCTAAATAG
>NZ_JAGJEE010000134.1:0-367 GCF_018100885.1 Pseudoalteromonas sp. MMG013
CAATGTTTCTGTTTTTAGGATTACCTGCCGCAGCCTCTTTTCCAGCATCCTCAATTGCTTGCGACGCTTCTAATTCAGCCTTGACTTGCTCCTGTGACAGCCCTCTCACTTTTACTTGGTCTGTTTCCCCAGCAAGGTTATACCCTGTGGTCGTGATGCTTTTTATGGCGCCACCATACCCCACATTGACTTAGGAAGTTTGTGCCTGTCCCATTATTTTGCCTCATTTGGGTGGTTTTTTTTAAGCCGTCCTGCAATAGCGTCTGGTGACCAACCTTCTTGCAATTTATGTACAACATGCTGATAAAGCGTTTTATTAGCAAACTTTTTTGCGTGCC
Organism: Pseudoalteromonas sp. MMG013; assembly: GCF_018100885.1. Classification (NCBI taxonomy): domain Bacteria; kingdom Pseudomonadati; phylum Pseudomonadota; class Gammaproteobacteria; order Alteromonadales; family Pseudoalteromonadaceae; genus Pseudoalteromonas; species Pseudoalteromonas sp. MMG013. Next base: position 339 of record NZ_JAGJEE010000134.1, read on the forward strand.
TTGGTTTCTTTCTACGTTCGGCTGCTAAA
>NZ_JAGJEE010000135.1:0-348 GCF_018100885.1 Pseudoalteromonas sp. MMG013
GGCGTTGTTTCCTAAATAATTGAACTTCTTTAGTTTGGTGTGATCAGATCATAAAATGCCTTAACCCATGATGCGAAATGAAGAAGAAAATTAGGAATTGGTCACAGTACAACCGTGCTTTGGTTCAACGCGGTAACATCAATATTTGGTTAAGTGATAGTGCCACCTCAAAGTGGCAAAATACCGAAAAACACGGAGGCCGTGGTCGTTCAAATCACTATTCTGACTTAGCAATTGAAACCTGTTTAACTTTAAAGGCTGTATTCCATTTGCCACTCAGAGCCTTAGAAGGGTTTGTAAATTCCTTGCTCACTATGATGGATACCTCGTTGCAATCACCCGGTTATA
>NZ_JAGJEE010000136.1:0-344 GCF_018100885.1 Pseudoalteromonas sp. MMG013
TGATTGCGAGTATAGCTCAGTTGGTAGAGCGCGACCTTGCCAAGGTCGAGGTCACGAGTTCGAGCCTCGTTACTCGCTCCAATCAAATTAGGGAATAAAAGTTTAAAGTTTGCGAAAGTATCATTTAGCTTAATTTAAGTTAAATACGCATAATAATGCGAGTGTAGCTCAGCTGGTAGAGCGCGACCTTGCCAAGGTCGAGGTCACGAGTTCGAGCCTCGTTACTCGCTCCAAACTTTTACAAAAATGGCGGAATGGCAGAGTGGCTATGCAGCGGATTGCAAATCCGTCTACCTCGGTTCAACTCCGGGTTCCGCCTCCATTATTAGTAGTACTCCACTTGT
>NZ_JAGJEE010000137.1:0-330 GCF_018100885.1 Pseudoalteromonas sp. MMG013
CTTGTTAACGCTTATGAACAAGATGACTATACATGGTGGAGATTGAATAGTTATAAGCATTCAGATATACAAGTTTGGAAAGATCAAAAACAGCCCAATGAAGGTATGCAGTTTGTTGCTGCCTGTGCCTGGTTAGAGCATTTTGGCCTTATTAATATGCATGATGATGATAAAGACTGGGATATAATAGATCTATACATTGAAAAATATTATCACCCAGCATTTTTAAAGTTATTTGTTAAAAGGTTTGTCTGGGATGTAATGTTTCCAAATGAAGCACTGCCTAACTACACAGAACCCAAATCAGGTGATGCTAGGTTGTTAGATTAC
>NZ_JAGJEE010000138.1:0-327 GCF_018100885.1 Pseudoalteromonas sp. MMG013
ATAATCTAATAGCCTAACATCACCTGATTTAGGCTCAGTGTAATTAGGTAGCACTTCATTTGGAAACATTACATCCCAGACAAACCTTTTAACAAATAACTTTAAAAATACTGGGTGATAATATTTTAAAATGTATAACTCTTCTAGCTCCCAGTTAGGCTCATCGTTAATATCAATAATACCAAAGTGTTCTAACCAGGCACAGGCAGCAACTACCTGCATACCTTCATTGGGCTGTTTTTGATCTTCCCAAGCTTGTACATCTGAATTTTCATAACTATTTATCAGCCACCATGTATAGTCATCTTGTTTATAAGCGTTAACAAA
>NZ_JAGJEE010000139.1:0-322 GCF_018100885.1 Pseudoalteromonas sp. MMG013
TCACATTGTACTTTATGTAGATGATATAAAAGCTAAAAGACTGAGTGATAAAGCGGTTATCATCAGATGGCATAAGCTGTTTAAAGGCACCATACTGTCTCATAAGTACCTTCAGGGTGAAGAGCTAGACTCAGCGCAGCAACACTTTTTAAATAAAGACATTGAACAATTTAGAGAACGCTTATCGAGTATCAGTTGGTTTATGCGGGTACTGAATGAAAGCATAGCCCGAAAAGCGAATAAAGAAGATAACTGTACAGGCAGATTTTGGGAAGGGCGCTTTAAATCACAAGCCTTACTTGATGAAGCTGCACTAGCGGCT
>NZ_JAGJEE010000014.1:0-136621 GCF_018100885.1 Pseudoalteromonas sp. MMG013
ACACAAACACACTGCTCACGGCCATATACTTTATTTTCATTAGCCCTCTCTGCTGATTGAATTAAGAATTAAAAAAGGCGAACAGTGTGTTCGCCTTAATTTAAAAAACAGGTCTAATTAATAATAGACCAAAACTATCACTGATTAATCGTCCTGCATCCACTCAGGCATATCGTACGTATAGTCAATATTAAATTGGCCATCTGGATATAAAGTAAATGTGAACCCCCAAATTTTATCGCCTGTAGTTTCAAGTAAATTGCCCCTTAAAAATTGAGATGCAACTGTTAAATCATTTTCAGCTTGAGGCGAAATCATATCAAGTCTTGGATAAAACTCTTTGTCATCTAAATGACGTGTAACTTCATTTTTAAGAAAGCCTTCGTCTACTTCAATAATCATTTCAAGCTTATCGAACTTTTCATTGTCTTGCGTATGAGCAAATAATACATTTGCAAGAATAGCGTATGCTTTTTCTGTATCCATAATATACTCTCTATTACTGTTCAAATTTATATCGACTTGGCTTCCCATTAATAGTTGCATACACTTCTACAATATTTGGTCTTGTAGCCGATGGGCTGTCAGGGTAGCCGACTTTTATATCAACATAAACCTCTTTACCTGCCTTTAACTCTTTCCCTAAGAACCTCTCCATAGCCCGGTATATCTTACGGTTTAAATCTCTGGTCATGGGTACTAAGTTAATTTTATCACCAGCCCCCCCTAAATGGGTAGCAATTAAGTGGCCACCATCGTGAAGCTGATGGTCTTGATTATTACCATCATGACCCATTTTAGTTTGCTGGTAATTATTTCTGTCTAGCTTAACCCCCTTATCGGTATTGCCTGTAACGTTTATAACTCGACCATGATCATCTGTAGTATAAGAATGGCCATTAGATAAGTTATATTTAGTATTGGGTTCTAGGTCACCATTAATACGCTTATCCCAACTCCCTTTGCTGCCTGCAGGGACGTTTACTTCCCTTAAGCTCCCTGAAGGTAATCCAACGTCACCACCTTCTTTACGGTTTTCACCAAAAATGCTCTTAATTTGGTCAGCAATTTTTCCACTTAAATAATTATGACGCTTTAACCAGTCAATCATTTCATCGGCTGTCTTAAAGCCAGGTATAGCTCGTTCAAGTGCACTCTCACCTAAGAATTCAGCGAGTGATTTGGCCAACATTGTTGGGTCCCCATTGGCCGCACGATAAATTCCCCAAAGCTCTTTTGCTGTTAATGCAACATCAGCAGCTTTCAACATCCCCATTAATACTGGTACCAAAAAGAAAGCGTTGTTTGCAGCTGCACCTTCTGCTGCCGAAGCCGCAATATTAACATCCCCCCCCGGTGGCAAATGCTGCTAACGCCCCACTCAACCTAGCATAATCAACACCTGATGCTATTAACAAATCAACCTTTTTAGCCAGCTCGGATGAAACTGCATCAGAGCTAAAATGTTGAAAGATTTGCTCTGGGGTTTTACCCTCAGCTTTTAACCTTTCTACTTCTTCAGTATTATCTTTCAGTAAAGAATTTAATGCACTCTCTTTATATAGATCGGCTGTAAACCTAAAGATGACACCCACTCAAAAATTAAGCCCGCTCCCGAAGAATATCACAAGCATACCGCCTATTTCATAAATTTAAATTTGAAATACAAGTGTTGTGGTTCAATAATTCCGGACACTATTTTAGGTGGTATCATTACCACTCAATCAGAGGTGTCCGATGGCAAAAAAACGCAGAACATTTAGTAAAGAATTCAAACTTGAAGCCGCGTGTTTAGTTTTAGACCAAGGCTATTCACTTCAAGAAGCTTGTCGTTCATTGGATGTTGGAGAAACGGCTTTAAGACGCTGGGTTCAACAACTTGAACTTGAGCGAAATGGTGAAACACCTAATGCCAAAGCTTTGACTCCAGAGCAACAAAAGATTCAAGAACTTGAAGCCAGAATCAATCGTTTAGAGCAAGAGAAATCAATACTAAAAAAGGCTCTCTTAATATCAGAAGAAATGAACAATATTCGTTAATAGACCAATTAAGTGAGCAAGAATCGGTAGAGGTGGTCTGCAGTGTCTTTGATGTTGCTCGTTCTAGTTTTTATGACTACAAAAACCGCCGTAACACAATTGGCGCTAATGAGGTTGCACTCAGAGCGCAGTTAAACGCTTGTTTTAAGCTTAGTCGTGGCTCTGCTGGAAGTCGCACACTCTTAGCAATGCTTGCAGATTTAGATATTGATGTTGGTTTATTCAAAGTCAGACGACTAATGCGTGATATGCAACTGGTATCAAAACAACCGGGGTCACACGCATATAAAGTGACGGTGAATGAACGACCTGATATACCAAACCAGTTAAATCGAGAGTTCGATGTGCATAGCCCAAATCAAGTATGGTGTGGAGATATTACGTATATTTGGACTGGTCAGAAGTGGTCATATTTAGCAGTAGTAATTGATTTATATGCAAGGCGAGCTATTGGCTGGGCAATGTCAGAAAAGCCAGATACAGCCCTAACTATCAAAGCATTAGATAGAGCATATGAACAAAGAGGCAAACCTGGAGGGGTTATGTTCCACTCGGATCAAGGCTGTCAGTATAGTTCAACAAAATTCAGGCAAAGGTTATGGTGTTATCAAATAACACAAAGCATGAGCCGCAGAGGTAATTGTTGGGATAATGCCCCGATGGAGCGCGTATTCAGAAGTCTCAAAACAGAATGGATTCCAAGTACGGGCTACAACTCATTTAAAGAAGCAGAGCAAGATATTAGCTTTTATTTGATGAACTATTACAACTGGAGCAGGCCGCATAGTCATAATGATATGAACGCCCCAGCAGTAGCAGAAGAAAAACTTAATTCACTGTCCGGAATTAGTTGACCAAAACAGCCTATCTTTTAAGCTGAATTTAAAAGATAGGCAATGAATGAAAAGCAATCAATTTTGGGTGGGTGTCTTGTGAAATTTAAAGAAAAATGAAATTACCAAAAAGAATAGCTTAAAAAAATATAATAAAAAAGGCCATATAACCTAAGCTATACAGCCTTATTCTAATCAATACTCACGATATTAAATGAGAGGCAATCCACCCACAAATAAATGTAATACCCCGATGACAATAGCAGTTAAACCAACATGCTCTTCGTAACGAAGCACTGCACTCTTAGCCTTAGTAAATAATTCAATTTCATTTAATTTCGGTTCGTTTTTAAGTAACAAAATACCACTAGCACATGCAGTAACTTGTGCCAAACCGCCCCCTATAATTGGTGAAAGGGTAATTAAATCAACTACAAAATCCAACCCTGCAAGTCCAATCACAGCATAAGCTACATAACAAGATTTACTCTCAATAAGTGCGACTACTTTTCCTGCTTGAGGTACTTTAGACAAAACTCGACTTTTCGCAATAAGTAAACCAGATGACATTAAAACAAGCCCAAGTAATACCTGATTAATACTAAATGAAGCTTGGCCCGAATTAGCTTGTATTTCTTTCTCTAGCTTTTGCTGCATTTGTGCTTGTTTTTCTCGCATTTGAGCTAGTTGCTTCTCTCTTTCAACTTTAAGCTCAGCGTCTCTTTTCTCACTTTCTAGTTGTGCTTGCTCTTTTCGTTTTTCTGCTTCAATCCTTTCTTGCTCTTTTTTCTGTTTAGCTTCTTCTCTGGCTATCCGTTGCTGTTTTATACGTTCTTGTGCTTCTTTTTCTTGTCGCAGTTTTTCAGCTTTCTTTTTAGCTTGTGCAGCAAGGCGTTGCTTTTCTTCTTCTCTTTTACGAATTTCCTTTGGATCTTCAGGGTATATTGAGTTTTTAGCCAATCGGTCTAAATTTTCTGTGGTTTTAGAAAACCAATTTTTCCCTTCATCACTATAAATTCCATCAATGCCGCTATTCAACTGTCTACCCTTACGAACAACTTTCTTATTCTTTACTTCAAATGTATAAAGTTCAATTGGGTTATTGGGTTCTTTATACACTAAAATATGGTATTCACCATCTTCTAATTGAGAGATTGCTAGACGCTTTCCACCTTCATCATGAGGCTTAGTAAATGAAGTCCTAATATACTTAAGGTGTCCCTCACTAATAGGTTGTGATATCTTTCGACTTTCACCAATGACTTTATCGCCATGAATAAGATGAAAATGTAAAAGCGCACCACCGGCAGCTTTGTCAAAAGTATTGGGATACGGTTTAATTAATTCCAATGAGCTGTCTTGCCAAATATCAAGTGCAGCCTCTCCAATAGATGCATAATCATCCCACACACTCGCCACTTTAAAGCGTTTTGAACCTTTTACGAATTCATTTTCTTCGAGCGCAAATTCGTATGTTTGAAAAAGCGTACCTTTATGGAAAAAATTCATCGTATAGGCTCTAGGAACCATATCTATGTATTGGCTACCATGCTGAGAATTCTCTCCGCTACAACTCAAGAAGTGTGTATTACTGGTTTCACCTTTATCATAGTCTACATTAGTATTACATAACCACGCAGCATGCTTTTTACCGTCAGTATCTAGCAACTTAATTTCAACCGTATTTTGACCTTTTGGAATATTAATTACATCAATATCGCTAACCCCTAGCTTAAATTTATTAGCGTTAGTCGAAGTATCATTTTGTTTAAATGAAATGCCATCCATATAGCTTTGAACATCAACTTTAGCTGAAGTGGCATAGGAGTTATTACTAAGTAGAGTTGAAAATGCAGCTAAACCGCATAATGAAGAGAATAATATATTTTTCACTACACATCCTTTTTATACAACAATTATTATTGATATCAAATCCCCTTCGATACCATTTCAGTTGCAATGTTAATTCATATACATATAAAAAGTCTACGTTAATATTAAAAACATGTAGTATACCTCTTCCATAAATAGTTATATATGAATCTGTTTACCCCATTTAATTCCTCTACATCAAGCCACAAGTTCAAGACTTAAATGCCACCAAAAATTTAACAAACGTCTATAATCTAGAGTAGTTATTACCTAATCTAAGCAACGGCAATATTGAAAGTTATCAAATTATTACCGTAGCGTACCTGATAATACGAAGTTTACTAGCCCATACACCATGGTGAGATCGTGAGTGTATTTTAATCAACCCCGAATTCAACATCATAAAATCAAAAAAATAATTAAAATAAAAACTTACAAAATAAATATAAAATTATTCATATTACTTAAAACCAATTAACCCCCTCCTGATGTTTCACAAAATTAACAATAGGCATTATTCTTTCAATTCTTCACTTAACATATCAATAAATCTGCGCACTTTGGGCGAAAGATGTTTACGGCTAGGGTAAATCACATACACATTAACCGTCGGATGAGTATAATCGGTGAACAGTACCTCAATATCGTCGTTCGTTAATGCATCCCCCATAAAAAACTCTGGCAAACGGCAAATACCTAGCCCTGCTTTTACCATTGCTAATTCCATATGACCGTTGTTGCATTTGATTCGCTGCTTCACATCAACCGAAAATGGTTTTTCCCCCTGTTTTTCAAACTCCCATCTTCCCGGCATCTTCAAATTTGAATAGCAAATCGCATTGTGATTTACCAGTTCTCTGGGGTGGTAGGGCTTGCCATACTTTGAGATGTAACTTTTCGACGCCACAATATAAGTGGGACATGAATAAATGCGTTTACATATCAAGCTAGATTCATCTAATGTGGGCGCGGCTCTTACTGCTAAATCGAAACCATCGCCAATAACGTCAATGCGCTTGTCGCTCACATCCCACTCCAAGCTCACATTCGGATATTGTTGCATGTATTTAGCAATAACCGGTTTTAAATGGTCATGGCTAAAACCAATTGGACAACTTATTTTTAATGCACCACGGGGTATTTCATCATTTTGAGTAACTAAACTCAGTGCCGATTGCGCATCTATTACCAGTTGCTCACATTGTTGAAAATATGCGTCACCTTCAGGAGTTAAAGCGATAGAGCGCGTTGTTCGGTTTAACAAACGTACACCTAAACGCGATTCAAGTTTAATCACCTCTTTGCTTACATGGGAGCTGGAATGCCCTAGCGCTCGTGCAGCGGCGCCAAAGCCACCACTTTTTACCACCTGGACAAAAATAAGAATGCCGTCAAACAATTGATTGTTATTCATATGGAAATAGTATGTCCATTTTTAAAGTATTAACATCTATTATGACTTAATATAGACTTATTTCCATCGAGTCAAGGGTGCAACTTTAAATCTTACTTTTAAAGCGAATTGCAAAGCGCTCATACTCATTACACATAAAATTATTTGGAGAGCACCATGAAAGTATTAGCATTTGCAGCAAGTAGTAGCCGTCAATCAATCAACAAGCAATTAGCTGCGTATACCGGATCATTGGTTAAAGGGGCTGAAGTAGAAATTTTAGACTTGAACGACTTTGAAATGCCAATTTACAGTTCAGACCGAGAAAACGAGTCAGGTATTCCTGAACAAGCACAACAGTTTTTCACAAAGATAGGTGAAGCGGATGCCGTGATCATTTCATTTGCAGAACATAATGGCTCTTATACTGCAGCGTACAAAAACATTTTCGACTGGACTTCACGTATTGATATGAAAGTGTATCAAAATAAAGCCGCTATATTACTGGCAACGTCACCCGGTCCTGGTGGTGCAAAAAGTGTACTGGCAGCAGCAACCGGATCCGCGCCTTACTTTGCGCTTGATGTTAAAGCGTCAATATCAGTACCGGGCTTTTATGACAACTTTGACATGACTGAAAACAAAATAACAAACCAAGCGTTAGTGGATCAGCTATCCACGGCCGCAGCAACACTCGTTTAGCTCTACTACCATAGTTCATATTCATCATCGTAATTGGTCATACACATGTCTGGGCAATTACGATGTTTACGCTGTTACAGATACATTACCTTCTCTGCCACATATAACGCATCAATATCATCGGAGTTATTATATCGTCGCAAAGTTCCTATTTTGTAAACTAAACCGCATCTCTTTTTACTGCTCATTTCTCACTCACACTTTATCGTAATTTATACGCATTCCCCGATGACCTCTGCCTATCCAGTAAGTACCCATTACAAACACAAAATTAACATTTCATCCTTTCCCATCACAAAACAATAAATTATCTCAGAAATATCAACAAACTTGCACAAAACAAAGCCATTTAAGGAACAAATAACACTCATTTGGATTAGTTATTTAGTATTAATTAATCCTTTTTCATTGACACTTCTTTACAATTATACTGTGATAATTATTCTCATTTGTCGAAGTATCATGTACATTTGCGCCGCTGTTAATTATGTGTGGAGTAAATATGTTAATCAAAACCCGATTGTTGTTGTCTTTTATGTTAATTGGTTTAGTACCAGCTGGGGTGATCGCATTGTTCTCTCTCTTTACTGCCAGTACCACGTTAGAGCAGCAAGCTTACAATCAGCTCACTTCTATTAAGCAGATAAAACATACTCAGTTAACAGACTACTTTGATGCCCGAAAAGCGGATTTAGAAATCTTAGCCTCTGAGTGGCAAACTGCACATGCGCAAACTAAGGCACAATCATTAGCACGCGTCGCGCAAGAGCATCACGCATTTTTTCAAACATTTATAGAGCAAAAAGGCTATTACGATTTATTCGTTATTAGCCCAAATGGGTTCGTTGACTACACCGTTGCAAAAGAAGCTGATTATCAAACAAGTTTAATTTCAGGGCCATACCGTAATTCAGGGTTAGCTGTGCTGTATAATAATGTGTTAGCCAAACGCAAATTTATTCTGCAAGACTTCTCTCGATATGCCCCAAGTAACAATGATCCAGCCGCATTCATTGGCTTACCTGTTATTATTGATGGCAAAATAACAGCCATTATTGCACTACAGCTTTCAATTGATGCCATTAACCGCATTATGCAAACGCGTGATGGTATGGGAGAAACGGGTGAGTCTTATCTTGTGGGTGATGACTTACTGATGCGTTCAGATTCCTATTTAGACCCGACAGGTCATTCAGTTATCGCAAGCTTTGCCGGAACAGTAGAAAATAACGGTGTTAACACCCTTGCTGTTAATAAGGGATTACGCGGCGTGTCTGATACTGAAATCATTATTGATTACAACGGTAACCCGGTTTTATCCGCCTACTTACCTTTTACCTTTGCTAATTTAAATTGGGTTTTGCTTGCTGAAATTGATGAAGCTGAAGCATTTGCACCCGTTTATAAAATGTATTGGATCATTGGCTTCATTGCGCTACTCACGGTGTGTGGCGTCGTCATCATTACGCTGGTTATTTCAAAATCAATCATACGTCCATTGGGTGGCGAGCCAAGCACAATGCAAGCCATTAGTGAGCGTATTTCAGAGGGTGATTTGCGTCAAACCTTTACTGACACAACAGCACAGCAAGGTGTGTATGGGGCGATGGCACGTATGAACAAATCATTAAATCAAATGATTGGTACTATTGTCGAGTCTACTTCACAGTTAGCGAGTACAGCCGCCCAAACCAGCGCTGCCAGCAGTCAGTCAAATGCAAGTTTACAAGAGCAACATGCCAATATTGAACAAGTGGCGTTCGCCATGGATCAAACCAACCAATCAATCGAGGAAGTGGCTACTAACGCCCGTATTGTGGCTGATTTAAGTCATAGCGCGGAAAAAACCTCTTCTTCAGCAAACGAAAACCTGCAAGCAACTGTCGCACAAATGACCCAGCTTAGCACCGCCATCGATAACGCAGAGCAAGTCATTAAACGAGTAGAAGGCAATGCACAAAATATTAGTCGCGTATTAGAAGTGATTCAAACAGTGACCGAACAAACGAACTTACTCGCACTGAACGCTGCAATAGAAGCCGCCCGAGCAGGCGAACATGGTCGAGGTTTTGCGGTTGTCGCAGACGAAGTCAGACAACTGGCACGTAAAACACAAGAATCGACTGCCGACATCGAAGGTATGATCAATAGTTTACAATCAGGTACCCACCAAGCGGTTGAAGAAATGCACCTATCTATTGAAGCAACCAAGCTGACAATTTCTGCAGCCAATGACAGCGCTTCCCTTTTAGAAGACAGCGTGCAACAAATCAATCAAATAGCGCAAAGTGCTGAAATGATAGCTACAGCCGCACACCAACAAACCATGACCACGGATGAAATTAAACACAACGTTGAGTCTATTAAACAGGCTGCGGTTGATAATGCAGCCGGCGCAGACCAAGTTTCTTCTGCCAGTTATGAGCTGGATAGACTCAGTAACGATCTTAAAAAAGTCACCGAAAGTTTCAAATTAGCTCACTAACATCACAAACGCGTTAACGCGATGGCGCAGCCATAACGTTAACGCGGTAATCAAAACATTGATTAATATCATTGCTAGACAATAATGTTCAATTCACTTTTTGCAGCTCTTTCGTGATGATAACCGTGCAGCCCAGCAGCACCGCAGACACAATTAAACAGGCACTCAAACCATAGAATTGGTAAATCAGACCAGAAAATACCGTGCCGAACAACCGGCCCATCGCATTGGCCATATAATAAAACCCAACATCCAGTGACACACCATCGCTGTCTGCCAGTTTTACAATCAAGTAGCTGTGTAAGGAGGAGTTAATAGCAAACACCGCCCCAAAAGCCAGTAACCCCCCCACAATCACCCACAAAGGTGTAATATCTAAATTGAGCCCTACGACAATGCATAATGGGATCACCGTCAGTGGCACCACCCATGCCACTGCAGCCTGTATACTGTCATGAATCGTATTTGGTTTGCCGGTCAATTTTGGCGCGTTCGCTTGTACGATGCCATATAAAATCACCCATGTTGCCATAAAGCCCCCTACCCAAGTATGCTCCCAACCAAATTGGCTAGACAAATACACCGGTAAAGCAACAACAAACCACACGTCCCGAGAGGCAAATAAACACAACCTCGCCGCTGAAAGCAGATTTATAGAACGGCTTTTAGAAAAAATTTCAGAAAATTTCGGTTTGTGCTTTTTCTTGCCTAAGTCTTGCTTTAGCAAGCATATACTCATAAACCAAGTGACGCCTAACATACCCGCCATAGACCATAGCGCACCAGCAAACCCCAATAAGCTCAACAACATGGCACCCAAAAAGAAGCCAACCCCTTTGAGTGCATTCTTAGAGCCGGTTAATAATGCAACCCATTTATACAAAATACTATCTGCGTCTTTAGGCACCAGCAGTTTAATGACACTTTTTGCACTCATTTTATTAAGATCTTTGGCAATCCCAGATAAGGCTTGTGCGCACATGACATAGGCCACAGACAGCCACTGCGGTTCTATCGCAAGCATAACGATAGCAACCACTTGTAACCCCAACCCCACATTCATGGTTTTGTTCAAACCAAGTCGAGCGCCAAGCCAACCACCAAGTAGATTCGTCACCACCCCAAATACTTCATAAAACAAAAATAGCATTGCAATGCTTATCGGGCTATATCCCAGCTGATGAAAGTAAAGCACCACCAGCATTCGTAATGCACCGTCAGTTAAAGTAAATGCCCAATAATTTCCTGTAATTATTAGATATTGCTTTATATCTTGTGGTAGTGAAGAAAGTGCCATGCTAATACTTAACCATTCTCTGCAATAACATAACGCACTAAGTCTGCCGTGCGATTTGCATAGCCCCACTCATTGTCATACCACAAATACATTTTAACTTGAGTGTCATTGATCACCATGGTTGATAGAGCATCAACAATACTGCTGCGTGCATCAGTTTTATAATCTACAGAGACCAAAGGTCGAGTTTCATACCCTAATATACCTTGCATCGCGCCATTGGCTGCATCTTCCATCCAAGCATTAATTTCTTCTTTGGTCGTCGCCCGACTGACCTCAAAGACACAGTCTGTGATTGACGCATTTGCCAGTGGAACACGTATCGCATGGCCATTTAATTTGCCCTTTAACTCCGGAAATATATGCGTAATGGCTGTTGCAGAACCTGTTGTGGTTGGAATAAGGCTTGCCCCACATGCGCGTGCGCGTCGTAGGTCTTTATGCGGTGCATCTAGAATTGTTTGGGTGTTGGTAATATCATGAATCGTCGTCATTGATCCGTGTACAATGCCAATTTTATCTTGTAATACTTTGACAACGGGTGCTAAACAATTCGTTGTACATGATGCTGCGGTGACGATTGGGAATTGTGACTTGTCATATTGATCATGATTCACGCCCATGACAATATTCAATACCCCCTCTTCTTTTACCGGGGCAGTTACCACAACATGTTTAACTCCTTGGGTGAGATAACCTGTGAGTTTTTCTTTTGTTTTTATTTTACCTGATGCTTCTAAAACAAGGTCACAACCCGACCAATCGGTGTCTTCTAGCAAAGTATTATGAGTGACGTGAATACGATGTTTACCAATCATCATATCATTTTGCTCTGCTAACGCTTCATGTTCCCAGCGACCGTGTACTGAATCAAAGTTCATCAAATGGGCCAATGTTGCCGCGTCCCCAGCTGGGTCATTGATCTGTACAATTTCAATATTGTCACTATTATACAATGCGCGCATGGTCAAACGTCCCATACGCCCAAATCCATTAATACCTACTTTCACTGACATTTTATTCCCCTTTTAACTCAATATTACAGCACGATGCAACGCGCTCAGGCCTTGAGCCCATTTCATTTAGTTTCGTTAACGATGTTGAAAAATAGCTTTTATTCTCGCCATGTGTTTGTACTAATGTATCTAGCGCCCAGTTCGGCAGCGCATCATTGATTCTGTAATAAACCCACTGCTTATGTTTTCTATCTAGCAGTAATTTAGCTTTACGTAACTGAGCAAGGTGCCTCGACACTTTAGGTTGGCTTTCACCTAATGCCACCATTAATTCACACACACATAGTTCTTTTTCATGCTGAATTAATAACAAGGCTTTTAATCTGGTTTCATCACTTAGGCATTTAAAAAATGTCACTGGATCCATTATTAACTCTTCATCAAACCTTAACATATGAAATATCATATATTCGAGTATCCATATATACAAGTTATTTATTGTCCTGAAACATTTTGTAATAGATTAAATTTTGAACTTTTTGCAAGAAAGTTCTAGTTTTAAGGTACCCAAGGGATCTTGGGCAACAAAATGAAGGAATTATCATGAAATTAACTCTACATAAAAAACAAATAAAAACACTCATTCATAACAAGGCGACATTAGGTGAGGATGCAACACCACAAGTTGCAGGCGGTCGTCCAAAAAGTTGGTGGGGTGGCTGTGGTCCATCGATGGACCGTGCCTGCTACGAAGAATCATTGTCTCCACGTTTTTGTGAAGGCTAATTTTTAGCTCGAAAAAAGCACTTTATTAAAGTGCTTTTTCCGTATTAATCGCATACTTTCCCCTAATAATTTTACCCTTTACCGTTAAATTCGATATTAAATCAGCCTCTATATAGGCATAATAATCAACGATAATATAAACAAGGATTTAACATGAGTGAGCAAACCCAAAGCTTTGAAGTTAATTTTGATGGTTTAGTCGGACCAACACATAACTATGCCGGACTATCCTATGGAAATGTCGCATCACTAAACAATGCGGAAGCAATTTCTAACCCAAAACAGGCGGCATTACAGGGCTTAGTAAAAATGAAAGCCATGCACGATATGGGCTTAAAACAGGGGATTTTTGCGCCTCATGCTCGACCAGACATAAATGCGTTGCGACGTTTGGGGTTTAATGGCACTGACTCACAGGTTATTAACAAAGCAGCGAAAGAATCACCTGTGCTTTTACGAACTTGTTACTCAGCTTCTGCGATGTGGACAGCAAATGCCGCAACCGTATCACCTTCACAAGATACTGCCGATAAAAAGGTACACTTTACCAGTGCTAATTTAAATAATAAGTTCCATCGCTCTTTAGAGCCGCTCACAACTAGCAACTTACTCAAAGCGATGTTCAACGATGAAAATACGTTTGTTCATCACACACATTTACCTGATCAACCTTTTTTTGGTGATGAAGGTGCGGCAAATCACACGCGCTTATGTGATGACCATGCTAGCAAAGGGTTAGAAGTATTTGTGTATGGTGCCAGCAGCTTAAATACCCAAATTACTGGACCGACCAAATACCCTGCTAGGCAAACGCTTGAAGCCAGTGAAGCAGTTGCGCGATTACATCAAATACCCCAAGAACAGCGTATTTTTATACAACAAAATCCAGATGTTATCGATCAAGGCGTTTTTCATAATGATGTTATTGCAGTGGGTAATGCCAATGTTCTATTTTGCCACGAACAAGCATTTTTAAATCAAGCAGACGCGCTCACTCGCATCAGACAAGCGTATATTGGTGATAAATTACATATTGTTGAAGTGCCTACACATGCTGTTGGTGTACAAGATGCCGTGACAAGTTACCTGTTTAATAGTCAACTTGTCAGCCTTGCTGATGGCAGTATGATGCTTGTCGCCCCTGAAGAGTGTATTAAGAACAGCAAAGTCGCCAACTATATTGAGTTCATGCTAAGTGCAAATAACCCTATAAACACCGTGAAGTTTTTCGATTTGCGTCAAAGTATGCAAAATGGCGGTGGCCCAGCTTGCTTACGATTACGGGTAGCGCTAACTCAAAACGAACTTGGCAAAGTGAATCAAGACACGTTAATGAGTGATGAGAAATTTGTATTGCTTAATGCGTGGGTAGAGAAACACTATCGAGATCAACTCACCGATAGCGATTTGGCTGATCCTCAGCTACTCACTGAAACTTACACAGCACTAGATGAACTCACTCAAATATTGAGTTTAGGTAGTGTTTATGAGTTCCAACGCTAAAAATACCACAATTAAGCCATAGTACCACTATGGCTTAGGCTTGCTTCCTTCCAACTTCTTGAATGGAAATTTCACCCCAGTTCGGCTTCTAACGTTAAAATTTGTATTAGTGAAAAAGCCATGATACTTTAAATTGCATACAATATACATAAAATAAAAGGCCTCACTATGCTGCGTAAACTATCTCTACTCAGTACACTCCTCCTTACAGCATGCACACACACAGATGCAATTAAAACACCAGATACTGTCACTGCCTCAGTCACTCAAGTCGCTTCTCAAACGATGCGCGCAGATGTGACTGTCGCAGGTAGAACCAGTAAGTTGAACCATATTGATATCGCCTTTATGGGAAAAAATATTCCACGTACTTACAGCGACAATAAAATCAGCAATAGCCGAGGTTACGACTGGTGGGTGAGTAAGCATTTCGCGTTAAAAAGTGACTTACCCGAAGATAAAGTACGCTTATACCTTGAGTTGCTTGAGATGTCGTACCCGCATTACGTTGAACTTTTTGGTATGGAGCCAGCGAATATCGCCAACCAACGCATTGCGGTGGTATACGGTAGCTCACGCGCTAGATTACGTGAAGCTATGTTAGACGATGGGTTCTTACGCGGCGTCCATAAAACCGCGGGGGGTGAAACCATGTTTTATAACCGCGCAGGTTATAATTTTCCAAGCCACCGCCAACACCATCAACGTTACATCGTCATTCATGAAACAATGCATGCATTTCATATGGCACTTAATGGTCATTCCACTTGGGCACCAAATTGGATCACTGAAGGACTCGCTGACTCAATTGCCAGTCATGTCTATAACCCACTATCAAAAGAATTAACCGTCATGGTTTTTGACCGTGCACCAATGAATTATATCAAAACCGGTTTGAAACAGTATAAAGCAGCAAACTCACCCACCATTGAACAAATTAATGATGATCCAGCTCTAAAGCGTGGACTTAACTTCTTCATTGTACACTTTTTAATGAATGATCCTGTTCGTCAACTCTATTTCAAGCGGTTTCTTGCTAACTTAATGGCTGAAAACCCCCATTCAGACCAAACATTACCAACGGCTAATAAATTACTCAAAGCCACCTTTCCTAATTGGCAAGCTGTAGAACATCAATTTCAAGCTTTTGTCGAAAATATCAGCCCTACCTTTAAAATTGTCAGTGGCCCGTGGGAGCAAAACGGCGGTGCTTACTGGTTACGCAGTGACGAGAGCACTCAGTTACACCAATTAAAAATTAACCCAAATGCACAGGCGCAGCACCCAGTGTTAGATTTCCCAAAGCCACTTACCAGCCCTCTCGTTGACATATCACAGAAAAATACCATTGCAGCGCACATTGATTTTGAGCCATCTCAGCTCAATCGAGGAGAAATAGGTCTTGGGCTCGTCAGTAAGAATGCACAAGCGGATACGCCTTCAGTGCCTTTGCTCATTTCACAAGGTACTTTTGTTAAACTTGATTTGACGTCTATAAATAAAGGCTCTCAAGTTTTAGCATTACAGCCTAGTATTGTCGAAGCAATTCAAAAAGAACAAGCGCTAGGACTGTCTATTGTTCCTGCTCACAACAAAATACAAGTCACTGTTGCGACACAACAGCATCGACAAACTGTGAATTTTGATAGTTCAATTGAGCTTGACCCATACCGCTTTGATTTGCTTGGCCAAGGTATGAATCATCAAATCACTCCTTACATATCGCAACACACACATACCGTTGCACAGTTAGGTCAAAACAACCCAGATCCTTGGTTATACGACCAGCCAGCGCTGGTTTTGAGGGCATTTAATACCTGCCAACAATTTGCCAACATACTTGCCAATTGCCACTCTCAATTAACACCGCTGATCAGTAAGCTACCCGATCCATCTCAACATACTTTGGTGACATCTGCAGTGCGCAAATTATTGACTGATTGGAAAAGACAGTTGCCAAACGAAGCTTTAATGACACTCAGTGGCATTAAAGTCAGTACCTATTATGAACAGGGTCAGCCTTACTTAGCTGTTAACAACCCAACACAGAGCAACATCACGGTCAGCGTGCAGCAGCAACAATTAGCAACCGCCCCTTCAGGTATAAGCCATATGAAACTTGACATACCAACCAAGTTTAATAACGCCAAACACCTGCCGTATGAGTTACGTTGGGAGGATTCTCTATTAAAAGGTCAGCTAGATCTACAAGCAAGCGCATTTGACGGCGTATACTTAGATGTGGTTGAAAAAGATGAGCAACTTTCGTTGCAGCTGTCCGGCCCATACTCAGGTAAAACAACGGGGAAAATTACCGTACAGTTTTCGGCGTTCGACCAACCTAAAAGAAGTCAAGAACTCTGGCAACAAGATGTGTCACTTGCTCCCTATGAACACAAAACATGGCAGCCAAGTATGATAGACATCGGTCATTTAACACATGGTAGAATTGAAATCTCTGCGGTACTAGATGTTGATGGTGAACCGATTAAATTAACTCAGTACATTACACTGTAATAATACCTCACTGTCGGCGCACAACAGCGTTAAATCAACTTCTCTTGTACGTCGACAGTCACGCAAGCATATACCCTTGTTATTTGTACATTCAAACTAAGCGCCGCTGATCTAAAAATCATAAGACAGTTAGTTAATTGCAGGAAAGCTTAGATATATCAAAGCCTACCAGGCGTTATCAGAACGCAACATCACTAGAGCTACATGCATTCGTATCAAGATACCATTGACGTTGCGGCGTTTAAACATCGCACTTTTAGATCTTTGGCCTTCAAGCTGACTATATAAATAATAACTTTCTATTGTGGTCAATACAGCAAGCGCAGGCATAAAAACTGCGTTAAGAAATTATTTGTCTATCTCTGAAACTAGGGGCTGCTGATCTTTCAGGTTCATTTTTGCAGCTGTTTGCCTTTCTCTTTGTTGCTTAATATTCGCTTAGATTACTAGGCCACATATTAAGCGCCGCGATAAAAGCATGCTCAAAGAGAACAAAAATAGAACAGCAAAGATCTACAGCCCCTAATATATTTGTAAGCCTACTTGATAATTTAGCCTGCTTTATCGCATTCTGCTTGTGATATTGCCACTTCCATCGCTTTAATGAGATCTCTGACTTTACTTTCAATCTCGTCCATGTCTGCTGTTTTTAGCTTAATGTCTATATCTGAAGAAAGGGTATGAATTTCTTCACAATCAAACATGCCCGCGGTCCCTTTAATGGCATGTATCGACTTTGATAAGCCATCGATATCTTGATATTTGAGTTGATTTTGTAATTGCACTTTTTGCTCATACAAACCCGCTATATACTGTTGTTTTAATGCTTCAAACTCTTCATCAGGTAAATCAAGTTCATCGTCCACAGCGATATTCAAATAATGACTCACTTTTTGATTAAATTGAGCCCTATCAATTGGCTTTGACAAATGATCTGTAAAACCAAGTTTCATATAGCGCTCAATTTCATGACGCATGGTATTCGCTGTCAAAGCTATCACTGGCGTACTGCATCCTGTTGCTTGAATAAAGTTAAGTGCTTGCTCTCCATCCATTACGGGCATTTGAATGTCCATTAAAATCAAATCAAACTCCCCATCTAAAACTGCTTGTACCGCTAATTGACCATTTTCAACAGTGGTAACATTTAAACCCATTCGCTCTAAAATACGCTTAATAAGCCGACTATTATCACCGTGATCTTCAGCAAGTAACACATCTCCATTTAATTCATCTTGCGTGTGAAGTGGTTGCTCAGTATCAATTCGACTTTGGTTAACTTGTTCAAAGCTATCAACCCACTGCGTTTTTTCAGTCGTAAATAAACCCAATCGCAATGTAAATGCAGTACCAGACCCTACTTCACTTTCTACATCGATGTCACCATCCAGTTTGCGTGCTAAGCTCTTTGAAATATTGAGCCCTAACCCTGTGCCACCGTATTTACGTGATGTGGATGAATCAGCTTGGTAAAATGCACTAAATAGCTCTTTTTGCTCATCTTTTGCCATGCCAATACCGGTGTCTTTAACGCAAATAAGTAACCGCTCGTTTTCACACCTTACGTCTATTGAAATTTTTCCAACCGTGGTGAACTTTAACGCATTCGATGTCAGATTAAGTAATATTTGTCTCAACCTTGTCGGGTCAATAACTACAAAATCGGGAAGAGGAAAGTGGTAGTTAAGCTCAAACTCTAACCCTTTATCGCGTATTTGCTTGCCTAATAAAGACTCAACATGTGCTATAGAGTGGAATAAGTTTGCTTCTATCAATTCAATTTCTAAACGATTCGCTTCTATCTTCGACATATCGAGAATGTCATTAATTAAGCCCAATACATGTCGTGAGTTTTGTAAAATAACACTAATAGCATGGTTTCGCTCATGAGGCTTTATATCGCCTAACATGATCCCATCAGCATAACCAATAATGGATGTCATGGGTGTACGGATCTCATGACTCATATTTGCCAAAAATCGACTTTTTGCTTCACTGGCGTCACGTAATTCAGATGCCAGTTGTTCTAACTCATAAGTACGCTTTAAGACTTTTGACTCTAAATTTTTATTTAACTCAATGTTCTCTTCACTGGTTAACCTAAACTTATCTGCCACTGCAAATGCCAGCAACATAGCATCTAATGCTATTCCTGTAAGACCTAACAAATATAAATTCAACGTTGATGGCGGCAAAACACCCAAGTTAGTCAAATTACCAATCATGTTTGGCACCATCATAGCAATATATGCAAGCACAAAGTACCGTGCTGGAATGAAGCCATCTAACACACATCGAATACCAGCGTACATGCCTAAACATAAAGCAGTACCTGTCATCACCGTTGCCCATAAGAAGCCAAAACCCGGAAATAAAATACAAAATGGCAATCCAATGGCAGAAATAACGCCAACCCAAATGGACAGTGTCGATAAGTTAGGGTGAGTTTCTTTGAGTTTTAGTAAATTATTATAAAACAATACATTTGCAATAGGTGCTAACGCAAAACCAAGCCAGTGTAAGTGGGCAGAATAAAAACCAAATAACTGATCAGATATGTGAAAGAAGTGACTCCAAGCAAATACCCAGACACCTGTAAAAATTGCATAATACAAGTGCGTGGCATCCTTAGAGCCAATATAAATAAGTAAATTATAGAGCCCTAATACAATGCCAACACCAAAGCACAAGATCATGATTAAGTTTTCTTGCACAACCAATTGTTTAAACTCAGCGACAGGTTTAATTACCAACTTGGTCGGGGTATAAAAGAAATCACTTTCAAACATGGTAACTAGGTAGTAAGTTTCACCAGGCTTTAAACGGATGGTATTTCCATAATGGAAAGCAAACTCATTTGGGTTTTTCCCGCCAGTATAATAACGTTGTACTTCACCATTTTTATTATAAATACGAGTTTCAATACTCGACACCACCGTATTATAAGGATAAAGCACTAACTCTTCTTGCTCTGTGTTGTTCGTCAGCTTTACGAGTAACCAGTAACGCCCTGAAAACAAAGTTGTTGATGGTAAGACCTCAAGATCACTTGACCAATTTGCAATCGAGTCGAACGAATCAGGAAAACGTGTATTATCTTTTGAAGACAATAACATAGCATGATCATGTAAGTTTACATCTTGTTTTTGTTTGTCATAAGAAAAGGACTCACCAAAACTTGGCAAGGACAATATAAAACTCAATACCACAAACAACTTGATCAATACGTGCATACTATGCCTTGATTCACTCAACAAGATAAACAAGCGGCCTCAGAGGCTTCTTTAAATATGATGGTTTCATTAAAAATCAACTTAGGTCGTTAAAATCGATAAGTAAAATCCACCCCAATTCGGCGACCTTCTCCCTTAAAATCCTCTAACATGCCTAAAAATTGGCTCAAGTCGAACTTCAAATGGCTGTATTCCTGATCAAAGAGGTTTTTCGCCCATAAATTAGCTTGCCAATCTTCATATCGATACAAGGTGTTAAAATGCCAAAGAGCGTAACCTGATTGCATAGCATACTCGCTCTGATTTTGGTCAAAATAATACTCTGATTGATAATCAACACCTAATGAGCTAGTCAATACACTATGACCAATCGTATATTCATAGCTTAGTTGTGCATTGATATTTATTTCCGACGTAAACGGAAGGCGTTTATCTGACAATGTAACACCAAGGGGATCTGTATAGTTTTCAAACTCAGCGTGTGGGATGTACCCTACGCCAACCTTGATCACCATGGTATTACTAATATCATACTCCAGGTCTAGTTCTGCGCCATAAATAGTAGACGCAGCGACATTTTCAAGTAACTGAATAGGCGGTGCGCCTGGTGCAGTAGCTGGCTGATTCATAAAAACTTGTTGATCTTGATAATCATAATAAAAAATGGCGCCATTGAGTTTAAGGTTAACATCAGGCAACGTGACTTTAGCACCTAGCTCATGCGCATTTAATGACTCTGGGCCATAGTCAGCTTCTTTTGCCTGCTCAGGGCTTGATAAATACCCGCCGTTGTACCCCCCACTTTTGTTTCCATTAGCAAAACTGTAATAGAGCATTTTGTTGGCAGCTAATTGATAATTAATGGCAACTTTACCCGAAAATCCATCATCATCATTTTTACCAACAACATGATAAAATGGTAACAACACACCTTCCGTCATTGTTTGATCAACTACCACGTTAATGTTTGACACCGAGTCGTACTCGACTGATTCATCACTGTAACGTAACCCCGCAGTGATCCTAGTTAAGGGTAACCATTGCCACTCGTATTGCGCAAACAATGCAGTGACTTTAGACTTAATATCATTGTCATAATAAAACTTTGCAGAATTAGCACCAAAGGGAGTGCCTCGTAAATCTCTTCCTAAATCATTATTGTTATCCTGATATAGGCGCTCTTCTAACAAAAATAAGCCAGTGGTTAAGTAGTCTTCACCAAGTTGTACTTGATACCTCAACTCATTGTTTAGCAACTCAGCCTTTAACCCCATATTGCCTTCACACAGCTTCGCCGGCGAACCATCGCAATTGAATGCATGTTCTCTATCTAGTCGACTAAATGCGTTAACCCATACTAATTGAGCGGTATCTGTAACTTGCCAGTCAACTTCCGCAGTCCACCCTTTACCAATGCTATTGTGAGGAGAATCATTATTAACGCTTACTGCCCAAAAGTCATCACTGCCATCGTTAAAGCCAAAACTATCAACACACTTTCCTTGACTCGCTAAACTTGCCGAGCACTTTACCTGATTCACTGGATCACTATAAATACCAATACTACCCACTGGCTGCACTATGCCATTCCAATGACTATAATGTGCCTTCAAGTAAACGCTGACTGAGTCCCACTCCCCTAAATAACTTAAACGTGCATTGTTTTGCTCTAAGCCAGCCTCTGGTGATGGTTCGAATAAGTTATAACTCGTATACTCGTACTTTGTATGGCTAAATGCCAAGCGTATTGCTGATTCTTCATCCACTGCATGGTTATACATACCTTGCAGCTTTTGCCAATCATCAGTTCCTACGCCGCCAGTTATATATCCATAACTACCAGCATCTGGTCTAGCCGAGCGAATTAATATTGCGCCTCCAGTACTATTACGTCCAAATAGCGTTCCTTGTGGCCCTTTAAGCACTTCAATTTGCTCAATATCAAAGAGATCGACTAACTGGTTGTTTGCAGAACCGACCGATGCGCCATCAATATACATCGCGACTGAGGACGTGTTGGCCGTATTATAATCAATTAAACCAACACCTCGTATATTAACAGCCGGAGGCGTTCCTTCTGCTGCATTTTGACTAATCTTCATGTTCGCGACAAAGTGACCTAATTCAGTCGCATCTTTGACGCCTCGTATTGTGATTTCTTGACCTGTAACATGAGAGACAGCAATACTAACTTCATCAATAGTTTGTGCCCTTTTTTGTGCATAAATTTCGATGGTTTCTATTCGGTCATCACTGCCAAGACTTTCTGGGCTATAAATCCCAACGATGGCTGAAGAAAAGATAAAATTGAAGGCGAGAGATTTAGTCATTTCCATACTCTTATATTGCAAATCATTAGGTTGCTGGTCATGAGTATAGTTCAAATGTGATACCATCCCAAAAATATCAACAGGTACAGAGCATAATAATTTACTGATATATAGTTAGCTGTGCGTTAAACGTACAAACCTGTACTTTCATGTTAACTTTCATCAAAAAACATAAAAGTACAGGCTAACTTAATCACAAATTTTCTATGTGTAGCGACACTAAACTGTGCAATAACATTACTAATTTAGGTACCATCTGGCTCAAAACCAAACTCACCAGAGATCGTCTCTGGATAACCTGATATCGCTCTTGCTGTCAACATCCCTGCCATGACAGCAGCCTCAACACAACCTGCATTTACCCCTGTTTTTATCCAATCTCCAGTAATAAACAAATTCTTAAACAGGGTATCATCCGTCGCAAGTCGATACTCACTACTTCCACTTACAGACAATACATACCGCTCTGAAGGGTCAACATTAACACGCCAGTATTGGCTATCAAATCTCGCTTCATCTAACTGCTGGCCTTGTGAGTACAATACAGACCAATCAAATTCATCATTAATATATGCATTAGGCCATAAAGGCTGCATTTCTTCTTTCAGTTTATTTAATGCATTTTGCTTCACTCGTGTTTTTTGTATCGCATCAAACTCATGATCCGTTGATGGTGGATAAGTATCACAGCTAAATGCACTACAAAAATACGCAATATTTACCGGGCCAGGTTCAGGCCAATCTTCTTTCGTCAATAAGTTCGACATTGCAGCCCATGTATCAAACGGTTGTGAAAAGGCACTCAAAATAGGTCGTTCTTCACTTGGGGGAGTATAATTAAAGCCCAATTGCTCATCCGTTTTATTCATCCAAACTTGAAAGGCCTGCGTTGCAACCGTTTTAACGTGCTGAGCTTGAGCAGCTAATTTTCTATCCCGTTGCAGTAACTCTGGACATAAATGCACTAACGATCCTACAGATATACCAAACACCACTTGATCAAAGTCAATACCACGTTTCAGGGTTTTTGTCGGAATTGGGTGGCCAAATTCAGCTTCATATATTTGCGGCCAATTGGTCCAGAATGATTCCAAGTTAATATTATGCTCGCGTATTAATGCTGCCTGTTCTGGTACTACTTGATGTAATTG
The DNA here is from genome assembly GCF_018100885.1 of Pseudoalteromonas sp. MMG013. Classification (NCBI taxonomy): domain Bacteria; kingdom Pseudomonadati; phylum Pseudomonadota; class Gammaproteobacteria; order Alteromonadales; family Pseudoalteromonadaceae; genus Pseudoalteromonas; species Pseudoalteromonas sp. MMG013. The sequence goes on from NZ_JAGJEE010000014.1 coordinate 23,099, forward strand.
TGGCTGTGAAGGCCAGCAAGGTAGTCCCTTTACATCGACCAATGGTTCATAACGCCCATTGACCAGCGCGACTTGCTGACTTACTTGTATTTCATCAATATACTGGCTGCCATTTGGGTCAGTTTCTGGTACCAATGCTTCGACCTGATTGAAAAATTCAAACTTCACCCCTCGCTGTTTTAACAGTTCATATATAGGGGAGAAAATGACATCTCCCATGCCCGCTTGCATTTTCCACATTACCCCACCGTGATAGCATAATATGATACGCAACATCGCCAAAGATGCTACGCCAGCTTCTACATTCCCATTATCAAAATCACCATCAACATAGCCAAATACCAAATCATAAAACCCTCTAACAGGTGCCGACTCAACACTGTACTTTTCATTCGCACCATTTTGTTTAAGCCACTGTTTAAAATCTAAATGATTAATTGAGCCAAAGCCCTTTGAAAATACCTTATCTTTAATCAGTCCAGTTACCATAGCAATACCTAGATCTGCACAAATGTAAGCACGTCTAATATTTTCATTGTCATCCAACATTTCAACTGCTTCACTATTGAGCCAACGCTTCAGCTTCCGTACCAAGTACCACACAACTAACCTGTCTTTTGGTTCACCTAACTCTTTATCATTTGCACGTAATGTCAATAATCGCTGTAGCTGTTGGCCTAAAATTGCAGGGGTTGACCAAATCTCTTTTAATTCATCATGAGCACTTTCAAAAAACTCTTCAACTTCCTCTTCGACATCATCATACGCATCACGTATTTGTGATGCTAAATGCTGTAAGAGTCCTCTATCTCGACGCTTGGTTGTTTGCAGTTTTGTTTGCTTATTTGCCTGCTTTACTTCAAATTCGATAGTGTCAATAAACTTACGTAGCCAAGCGACTAACATTTCAACTAATTGCCAAAAGTGTAGGTCTAAGGTACCGTCAGCCGGATTCCCATCTATGACGGGGAAGTCCACAGGCCAAGTTTGCCATTCATTCTCTATGTATTCTTGTAACACGACAAAACTATGCGGCTTAAATGCGTCTTGCCAAGAGCTTAATGGAACTTCAGGGGGCCGGTTTAGCTTATTGTAAACCGTTTCAATGGTCTTAAATGAGTTTACATAAGCACCAAACCAAACATGTAATCCATGTTCTTCAATGCGTTCTGCTATATCAGCGTTTCTACCACTTGCGCCTTTTCCCCCTAAACGCCATCCTAATTGATATACCGTAATATCATAATTATCTTGCCAATTGTCTTTTTCAGTTAGATAAACAGCTGCAGTCATGGCAGCCACCCCTCCACCCAAAATCGCAACTTTTTGCTGAGTCATAATCAGGTTTCCTTGTAAGCAGTAATTGAAATGTTTACTGGCGAGACGTTACAATTTCATAAGCACCATCTTGATCAAAATCCATACACACGTAATAAGGCAACATCGCCTGTTGCGCTCCAAGTGCAATACCAAACATTTCGTCAAACGGAAATGCATCTAAACGATTAATCGTTACTTGATACTCATCCTTTAAAAAACCGACTTTATGAATTTTTTTTACGGCTGATGGTGAGTGAACAACGGCCTTGTAAACAGCTTCATTCGCGAACCCATCTGGAAACTGTTTAAATAAAACCTGATCCATTTGTGGGTTTTTAAAACCAGATAAAAACTGCTTTATCAAATCAGCGCTGATACTTACGTCTTCACAACTAGAATGTAATAATTGGGATATTTCATGGCCAATCTCAACCAATTCCTCAAACCATGTGTCATCATCAGCAACCCGTTTAACAGTGAGCAGCTCATGCCAACCCATTTGTGTTTCTGGGGTAAATGGATGGAATGTATCAAGGCTAATTGAGAAATAGTTGGCTTGCTGATGGCTGCTTGGCATTTCATAACGGCATTGATACTTATTGTACCCCCAAGTTTCTCTGCCATTAACCAATGCATTAATATTATTGACCGCAATAAAAGCTGGGTACCAGTAAATATGCGTTACTTTTTGATTGTTTTTTGTGACTTGTGCAACAGGTAACCACACAATAATATCCGTTTCTTGCATCCAACCGTAATTACTAAACGGAGCAACCTTAGAAGCGATATTTTCAATATCAGTAAACGTAAGCAAACAGTATGAAGAAAGGGCTTTAAAATAAAACTCACTGGAAGGGACACTATTTAATGTTGTATTAATGAACTCATTAATTTTTCCGTATGACCCTTCAATAAAAAAGCCGTACATCATCGCGTTTAGCATTCTACAAGGGGGTTTCGCTATCGGGTTCCCAGGAAAGTGTTGATAACGCCCATACAGTGATTCAGTCATTGCCTGATGTCCTTTTTCTCTCGTTATAATGTGACTTCCACTTGATGATTTGCAAGTGAGTCTTGAACGACAACTACTTCTTGATCGCACAAATTAGTATAGTGAAGATATGCGTATTTGTTGAAGTTTTGTGAAAGTGCATTCATAAAACCATGACTGTATCTTGTTCGTATACACTGGACACCTGAAACTGTTTTGAGTTGTGAGATCACTGGTGAAATATCAAAATGTGTTTCTTTATGTGGAAAATACAAATCGACATGGCATCGAGGTCGTAAATTTGTGTAATTCCGAATTTGCCCGGGGTAAAACCCAATCATTTTCTGAACCCGTTTCAATGGGGTCGCCGCTAACGCACGCCATGCAGCAACCGCACCGGCACTAAATCCAATAATAAAATCTGGTTGTTCATGGATCAGTACTTCCTTCACTTTCGACGCATAGCCATCATGGCCCATTGTCGCTATAAATAAATCATAGGCCTGCTTTTCTGTCTGACCAACTGAGGTTTGAAAATTCGTATAGGGGGAACAAATGATAACTTTAGAATCAAGCTCTTCAGCGAACGCATTAAGATTTGGGGTGTGACCAAAAATGTCACTTACAATAAGCGTAACCATATTATGTACTCTATTTTTTGTGAGTTTATATTTAGAATCTGTTACGCCAACCTCCGATTTTATCGAAAAATATAACTGCAAAGCAACTGACACACTAAACTTATAAACGGTTAATCATTATCAATCCATTAAAACCAAACATATAAGTGTGCTTTCAGCGTAATATAATTAGGTTGGTATAATTAATCTTAGCAGTGGTTTTTTGTTTGTAAATTTCTTTCCTGCTTTTTATTACAGCAAGTTTACAAAATTACTCATATTCAAAAATTTGTTTTTGCTACACTTATTTTATGTCAAACAGTTTAGTGATGAAGCATTGCGAACAATTGCTATTATAATACTTTGCTGGGTATGCACTACAAATGCGAACACAATCAACTGGATAAAACTTGATTTTGCCCCATATTATATACTTAACGGTGAACTACAAGGCGCCGGACGAGATGAGCAAATTATTAGCTTATTACAAACTGCGATGCCAAATTACCAATTTGTATCGGACGTTTTACCAGCCAGCAGAGCAATTCACGAGCTTTCAAATCCAAGTAAAACGCGTTGTATAGTGTCATTATATAAAACGAAAAAAAGACAACAATTCATCCAATTTACAGACCATTACTCAACCATTGGCCTCTCACCATCAATGTCACTCAGAAAAGATACTATTAAAGCCCTCAACTTAAAACCAGGTCAAAAAGTGTCACTTATTGATTTATTAAAAGAACATAAGCTCACAGTAGGCGTTGCCTTAAATCGATCTTTTGGCAAGAAAATTGATACTATTTTATCTGAGTTGCCGAGCGAACAATTGCTTTTGCGCCCTGGTAAAGACCCGTTAAAAAGCTTAACTTATATGCTTCTAAAACAAAGGCTAGATATCATTATTGGATATCCAAGTGAACACTACCATTTACAAACAACACTTAAAGATAAAGATCAGTTAGCACAGCTTATCATTGCAGAAACCAATGCGATTACACATGGCTATGTTGGTTGTACAAAAAACAGCGCCGGCACACAGTTAGTATCACACCTCAACATTGCGTTGAAACACCTCTATGCAAACCAGAAATTCAATGATGTAATGTTAAAATGGCTGCCCAATGAGCTCAAAGCACAACTGAACAGCCATTTACACTAACTCAATTACTTTCGGATCCCTTCAATATATAAACCAAGATCGACATGTGTTGACGCAGGCCCTAGATCATACTCTATCCCATAATCTGCCAGTTTAATTTTTGTGTTCCCTTCAAAACCAGTGCGATATCCCCCCCACGGGTCACTCCCCTCTCCTAACTTTTGAATATCGAAGTGAATGGTCTTTGTTACCCCATGTAAAGTGAAATTACCTGTTACCGTGCCCTTCGTTGCATCATTAAACGTAATATCTGTACTTTCAAACTTCGCTTTGGGATATTTACTTACATTTAAGAAATCTTTCCCTCTTAAGTGTTTATCGCGTTCTGCATGATTTGAGTCAATTGAACCAGTATCGATAACAAGTTTTATCGCGGAGTCATTTGGTTTTTTAGCATCATAATTAAATTCGCCTTCAAATTGGTTAAAACGACCGTGTAACCAGCTGTAACCTAAATGCTTAATTTTGAAATTAATGAAAGCATGAGCACCCTTAGTGTCAATCACATAATTTGCTGCACTCGCCATATTGGATGCTAAACAGCTCGCTAAAGCACCAACTATAATTAATTTCTTCATATTATTTCTCCGTTTGTGGAATACACATTCTTTTTAATGTTAAATCTTTTAAGATAAAATGATGATATAGCGCAGCCAATGCATGAATAGACACAACACTTATCAATGTCCACGCCACATATAAATGAACTAACCCTGCTATATCACTTTGTTGATCAAATATTTCGCCCATACTCGGCAGCATAAATAAATTAAATACGTCAATGCCCCGCCCATCAGCGGTTGAAATTAAGTAGCCAGAAGCAAACAATACAAACAGAAATAGATACATCGCCACTTGTGCAAAAGATGCTAACCTACTTTGCAGCTTTGCAAATTTTCTATGACTTTCAATTTCGCCAACTTGTGCATTACAATATTTCCATATTAAACGCAGTATAATTAATACAGCCACCAGAACTCCAATCGACTTATGCAACGTTAATGCATCCCTATACCAGGGATCGTAATAACTTAAATCGACCATATATAACCCTAATGCAAACATACCAAGAATAACGAAAGCACTTAGCCAATGAAACACAATGGCTATCCAGCCATAGCTATTTCTTGAATTACGGATCATGAAAACCCTCTAATTAAACTCTAACTGTTGACGTAAGCTTACCGACAATTTTTAGTTATTGATATGCACATAAAAGAAAACCTACTGTGTATAAACGCACAATTAAAAAACGCGGTACCGAAGTAACCGCGCAAAGTTTTGGGGGGAAGTATTAACTAGAAACTAATTTTTGTAGAAGTAACTGTCTTTCGTAATCGTTATACTGCTATCTTCAAGCGCATCAATCGTAAATTTAATCGCAGTCGACTTTTTCGTTAACTCGTAACCATCGGCAATAACAGTAACTGGCACTAAATCCATTTGCCCGCCTTCAATTGTTATCCGTGTGGGAACTTTTAGCTCAGCACTATCCAATCCACTCAAACTAATATGGTAACTCATCGTCTGCTGGGTTTTATTTATAATGCTCAGTGTGTATGGGTTTTCAACTAAACCTTCATAGTTCATCCTATACAATGCATTTCTATCTCTGATCACTGATGCTTCAATTGGTGTGCGATTAAAGACCCAAATAACCATCGTAACAAGAAGCAAAGCGGTTAAAGAGGCATAACCTAATAGTTTGAGCCTGAATGGATTGGTGGTTTTACCTTCAGCTTGGTTTTCACTTTGATAACTGATCAAATTCTTCGCATAACCAAACTTGTTCATCGTGTCATTACACGCATCAATACATAAACCACAATTAATGCACTCATACTGCAAACCGTTTCTAATATCTATACCGGCCGGACATACGTCAACACACAAATTACAATCTACGCAATCACCCAGCCCTACTTTAGCTGGCTCGTCCTTACGTTTACGAGGTCCTCTGTGCTCTCCTCTGACACTATCGTATGTCACCACTAACGTATCTTTGTCGAACATGACTGATTGGAAGCGTGAATAAGGACATGCCACTGTGCACATTTTTTCCCTCAAAAAACCAGCATTTCCATATGTACAAAATGCAAATAAGAAAACCCAAAAGCTTGTTATTCCCGACCATTGCAGGGTAAACATTTCTGAATAAAGCACTTTTACTGGAATGAAATAAGCCATAAAAGAGGTTGCTGTGAACAATGAGATCGCTAACCATAAACTGTGTTTGATTGCTTTTTTGCGCACTTTTCCAATAGACCAAGCAGATTTGTCCAGCTTTATACGCTGATTTCGAGTGCCTTCCGTTTTGTGCTCAACCCATGTAAACAAAAGCATCCATACCGTTTGAGGGCATATGTAACCACACCAGACTCGACCTAACCAATTAGTGACAAAGAATAGCGCAAAAGCCCCTGACATAAATATCCACGCTAAAATCATAAAGTCTTGAGGTAAAAATGTTGCCCCAAATATTCTAAACTGCTGCGTTGCCACATCCAGTAATATGGCTTGCTTTCCATCATATGGAATAAAGGGTATTGCAATAAAAGCAATCATTAACACCCAACTCAAATAACGACGGATCTTTTGAAAAAAACCTTTTTGCTCTCGAATATAGATTGGCCCATCGGTTTTATAGGGCTTAATAATCATATCTTCTTCTTTTATATCAAACTTCATAGTACTTGCTTTACTTTGACAATAGACAGCTTGATATTTGCAAGTTTCAGACCAAACTGAAACTTCAGTAAGTTATTGATATATTTTTAAAATTAAAAATTAACAACACCTTAAGTCGCGATATTTAACGCACCACCGCGATATATCACGGATTTCGGACAATACCCAGCTTTTTCATTTTTGATCTGAGTGTGCTTTCAGGTAAACCTAACTTACTCGCTGCCCCCTTTTCTCCAGCCACACGCCACTCACACAATTTCAATACAGAACAAATGTGAGAACGCTCTGCATCTGCCAGTAATAAACTGCCATTTTGATGAATATTATCATCACTCAATAACGGCTGACTTAAATGCAACAGCCTGTGATTACCCAATATTGCTTCCCGCTCTAATATATTTTGTAACTCTCGAATATTTCCTGGCCAATCATATGCTTGGAGTTTATTAAGTGTTTCTTTCGCAACCCCCTTAAGCTGCTTACCTAAGCGTATATTGAGTTGCGAAATTAAGTTAGCACATAACACCGAAATATCTTCTTTTCGCTCACGTAAAGCAGGAACCTTAATAGGAAAAACATTAAGCCGATAATATAGGTCCATACGGAATGAACCGCTTTCAACCATAGACCATAAATCTCGATTGGTTGCTGCAATGACACGAATATCTACACTTAATGTGACACTTCCTCCTACCCGTTCAAATTCTCGTTCTTGCAATACCCGTAGTAATTTACTTTGTGCCTCTAAGGGTAACTCGCCTATTTCATCTAAGAAAATGGTCCCTTTATCTGCCAATTCAAAACGACCTTTACGTTTATCATTCGCTCCCGTAAACGCACCTTTCTCATGTCCGAATAGCTCAGATTCAAGTAAACTTGGGGTAAAGGCAGCACAATTTACTTTCACAAACGGCATAGACTCACGATTACTTAGTCGGTGCAGATTTCTCGCCACCAGCTCTTTTCCTGTGCCATTCTCTCCTAAAATCAATACATTACTGTCTGTTTTACTAACTAACTTAATTTGCTCAAGCATCTTTTGAAAAACATGGCTACTGCCGACCAAGCCTGAATCTTGCCAATCAGCATTTAGTTCCGATAGTAAGTAGGAGTTCTCATCTTTTAGCTGCTCACTTAAGCACTGTACTTGTGACAAGGCATCACGCAATGCTCGCTCAGTGTCATGCTGCTTAGATACATCGCGAAATATCGCGACCGCCCCAATTAATTCGCCTTCTCTGTAAACCGGTGTAGATGTATATTCCACAGCAAAACAACTTCCGTCTTTTCGCCAAAACACTTCATCTTTAATATGTCGATGCTTTCCATCAAACATTGTGCAATAGATTTGGCATTCATCTGCTGGATATGGTGTACCATCTGCATGACTGTGATGGTGATACTGATGAATTTTTTTTCCCAGCAAGTCGTCAGCTGTCCACCCAGTCATTCTCTCGGCTGCTGGATTAATAAATACGGCGTTTCCTGAAAGATCAAAGCCGTAAATACCTTCTCCCACTGAATTTAATAACAGCTCAGGGTCATTTAAGAATCGTTTGACTACATTTGACATATTATTACCTCGCGAAATATCACGGATAAACATATCAAAATTAGTTTTATTTAGCGAATCCATCTTTGCAAAAGAGACAGTAAAGCTTTTATCAGAAATAAAGCTCGTATTTTACAAATACAAGCTCTTAAAACAACCGATACCGTATCTTTTTAAGGATTAAGACCCCCTATGTAAATAACGCAACGCACTGTTTCATTATTTTTCCGCATTTATGAATCACAGTGTACATAAGTAAATTACCGCAACTGTCGTAACCCGACTAAACTTAATTGCAAAACCAAAAGGTATTACTATGGCGCAGCTTACTTATCCTATTTTTTGCATAATTATTAGCGTATTATTAATATCTTGTGGTGAGGCCTCTAATAGCCCAGCAGGAGACTCGAACGATAGCAGTTCCGTCGTTAAAGTAACGGGTGTGGCTTTATCAACCAACAATGTCACATTGGCTGTAGGCGAAACTGTTGCGTTTCCAGTGACTATTACACCCATTACGGCTACCAATAAAAATATACGCTGGTTGTCTAATAATGTGAGTGTGGCAAACATAGCCAGCACAGGGTTGATAACCGCAATTGCAGAAGGTAGTGCGGTTATCACCGTCACAACCGACGATGGTTCTTTCAGCGCCACAACAACTATAACCGTATTTGCTGCCACAGTCTCAGTAAGCGGAATTGCCCTGTCTTTAGCCGACGCTATTCTAAATGTTAATAACACCCTCAGTTTACGCGCATTTGTGGTACCAAGTAATGCGTCAGACCAAAATGTATTCTGGTCCTCAAGTAATATTGCAGTCGCTAATGTAAATAGCCTCGGGTTAGTTACAGCTCATTCTGAAGGTAGTGCGATTATTAGTGTCACCACCAACGATGGCGCCTTTACGGCTCAAAGCAATATCATCGTACCTAAAGTAACTATTCCCGTCACTGGCGTATCATTAAACACCAATGATGCAACATTGGCTATCAACGATACCTTCAGTATGCAAGCCACTATTTCACCAAGCAATGCGTCGAATAAAAGTGTGACCTGGTCTACAAGCGATCCGAGCGTGGCTTCAATTTCAAATGATGGGCTTGTCACCGCAAATAAAGCAGGTAGTGCGATACTAACAGTGACAACCAATGATGGTGAATTTGTTGCCCACGCGAGTCTCGCCGTTATTGAGCAGATAACACCTGTCACTGGGGCCGCATTATCAACACGCGATGTCACTGTCGCAATCGGTGAATCCGTTGAATTAATTGCAACGGTTTCACCCAGCACCGCCACCAATAAACATGTGTCGTGGTCTTCAAGTCGTTCAATAATTGCCAGCGTAGATAATAATGGTTCTGTCACAGCTAATTCTGTTGGTAGTGCTGTTATTACCGTCAGCACGCAAGACGGTGCTTTCACTGCAAAAGCAAATATTGTGGTACCTGCATCATTTGTCCCAGTGACAGGGGTTTCGCTGACTCTCAGCGATACGACATTAGGCATTAATGATACCTTAACCATTGGGGCGGATATTTCGCCAAATAATGCCTCAAATAAAAGTGTGTTATGGTCTTCGAGTAATACAGCTATCGCCTCAATTACTGCTAGCGGAACGCTTGTGGCTCACAAAGAAGGAAGTACGACAATAACAGTCACCACCAATGATGGCGAATTTACCGCGCAAACTCATATCACGGTTACCACTGAAACAATCCCTGTAACCGGCGTGACACTTTCAAACAATGAACTAAATGTATCAACAGGTGAAACTACAACATTAATCGCAACGATATTACCGAGTGCCGCGACCAATAAAAATATCACATGGGCATCGAGCGACCAGATGATTGCAACCGTCTCTAATACAGGGATAGTCAACGGCATTTCATCTGGTAAAGCGATTATTACCGTAACTACCAGCAACCCTAGTATCGCTGAGCAAGCGAATATTACAGTCACAGATCCAGTTTCTTTTTCGCTCGGGAGTTCTGCTATGCAGAACGGGGGAATGTTACCCAACACTTATACCTGCGACGGTGAAGGCATCTCTCCTCCTCTAAATTGGCAAGGAATACCAGACAATACCATAGAGCTTGCACTGGTTATGCATCATACCGCCGTACAGGACGATATTCAGTCACATTGGGTTATGTACAATATAGACACAGACATTAACGGTGTATCGGCAAATGAAACCCAGGGTAGCCTTGGGGTTAATAATATTAATAACCTCAATGCATACGCAGCACCTTGTTCGCTGGAAACAGGTCTAAAATCTTATAAATTTACACTTTATGCGTTATCAGCTGCACCCGAACTTAGTAATAGCTCACCGGTCGACCGCTCTACGCTACTTAGTGCAATCAGTAACATCACACTGGTGTCAAGTGAACTTTCAGTCAACTACGAACGGGATATACAGACGGATCTAACCCGATGCGAAATGATTCAGCAGTCTGTTGTTAATTCTGGATTCAATAGTAAAGTACATGTGACCTGTGATACTGACCACGCGTATATATCATCTGATACATATCCAACTCATGATTTAATGAATGGTATTACGGGCACCAATGAGCAGATCCCCGTACCAGCAACGAATTATGCGGCTCCGATAAAACTGCTGCCACAACGTGCAAGCAAGTTAACCACTATGGATGCCGCGTTAGGAGTCGCTGTTAACGGTGTGCCCATTTACGATTACTCAAGCGCTGGAGAATTAGATGTATATAATTACGATCCAAGCAAAGACACCGTTGTTACAGGTCAACTTGATAACTGTGGTGGTCATGCTGGTCGAGGAGACGATTACCACTACCACACAGCACCCACTTGTATGATGAATAGTATTGTAGGTATCACTGATCAAACAATTATTGGGTGGGCCTATGATGGTTATCCCCTATATGGTCATAATAACCCTGATGGGAGTGTGATAAGCTCAGGCACTCTAGATGTATGTAACGGACAAAATGATGAGAGTTTTGGGTATCGATATCACACATCTATTCAGCCACCTTACATTTTTCAGTGCCTTGTTGGCGAAATTAATACCAATATTATACCTAGAGTTGCCCCACTAAGTGGCCCTAATAGCGCCATAAGAGCAAACCTCACCCCCCCACAAGGGGGTGTTGAAAACCTAACCCATACAATCAGTAACACCGGCAGCCGCACCATGAGTTATACCTATAATGGGCAGCAATATTATGTAACGTATACCCCTTCAAGTACACAAGCCTATTGCTATGATTTTGAGCAGAAAACAGTCAGTAATGGTGGCATAGTTGAAAGTGGTACCCTTTGCAGAGCTCCACAAAATAGGCATATCAACCAAGCAGAGCTTGATTGAAGCGCGGATCTCTGTTTTATGTGATGCTTATATATATCGCCGTGCATCAGTTCCAATAACGTATTATAAAAAACACCTACAACTGAGGTATCTATGACGAAAAGCGCCACTTTTTATATTAAACACAGTTTTTCAGTGCGGTTATTTTTTTTCATTTTCAGCTATTCGGTGCTGTTTACCCCCTCTGTGACGGCTCATGAATTACACGAAACCAATGCCAGAGTCACGCTCAGAGATGGACACCTTGAGATCCGAATTTGGGTCGATGTAGCACGTTGGACAGCGAAATTACAAAACAGCGAAGCATGGTTATTAGGCGATATCGAACGCATCATGCCGTTAAAATTAAATAAAAAGCAACAAGATACTTTTTTAGGAGAAATCATAACATCACAAACATCACTGATACTTAATAACCAAGCTGTTACGTTAAAACCAGTCTCAATATCATATCCTAAAACCGCACCATCACATCCTAAATTCAAAGAGTTTATCGTCAGCGCTGAACATTCACTATCATCCATTCATCTGCTAAATATTCGCTTTCCCAAAAGTCTAGGTGTTGTCCATACTAACTTCATTAAGCCCAAATACCAGATGGTACCCGCAGGGCAAAATACACAAATCTCATTTCCCCCACGTAAACACAAGGAAAATAAATAAACCTTAACATACTGATTTTATTTTATTTAGTTGTATTTAGAACGAATAAACTTTATCAACAGGTCATATTTTAAGCTTATTACCACTTGTGTATATTGTATTCAATATGTCATATTGCAACTTCACTATCGACACCTAACAAACAAAACGATGTGAAACAAAACAATAAAAAGCAATCTGCATAACAAAACAAGGAATTGGGGCTTACTATGAAAAAACCTGAAATATTTAAACTATCATCGCTCTCTTTAGCCATACTGGCGAGCATGACAACTCCGACTATCGCAGCTGAAGACTCGCAAAAAATTGAAAAAATAATGGTTACAGGCTCCCGAATTGCGCGAGCAGAAGTTGAGTCAACATCACCAATCACCGTGGTAAGTAAAGAGGATTTAACGAACCTTGGGATCAGCGATGTCAGCTCTGCTTTAAGGCGTCTTCCTGCACTGACAGGGCGAACAGCGAACAACCAAAGTAGCGCAGGCAGCAACAACATTCAAACAGCCACTTTACGTGGTATTGAAGCCACTAATACACTTGTCCTCCTAAACGGTAGACGTCTCGTAGGCTCTGATGAAGACGGCTTAGTTGACCTTTCATCCATCCCTTTTGAAGCTATTCAACAAATTGAAGTATTAAAAGATGGGGCGTCTGCTATTTATGGTTCAGACGCCATTGCGGGCGTAGTTAATATCATCACCAGTCGAGGGTATGACGGTTTTAAAATCACGGGGCATTATGGTCGTTCGTCGCGTGGAGACGCTGACGAGCGAAAAGTCGGCTTTGTGACAGGCATATCTACCGACAAAGCCAGCATCTTAATTGCAGCATCCACAAGTAATAACAACGGATGGGAAGAAAAAGACCGCTATATGACAAAAGATGCGGATCAAAGCTATCTTGGTGGTGGTAATGGTCGCTCTGGAACAGCACCCAATCCAAAATTAACGGGCTTTGGATTAGGTGATGGCACTTGGACCGTGCCCGATGCAGCGAATCCAAGCCAAGCTATCGCATGGGATTACACAAAAGAAGGTTATAACTATCGAGAAGCGCAATCTGGTGCAAACGACAACAAAACAACCAGTGTTTACGCTTTTGTCGATTATCAGCTATCCGACAATGTTACTTTTTTCTCTGAATTGTCATTTCACGATGGATTTGTGCAAGGTAATCAAGCACCTCCGGGCACTGATACTGGTTGGTATAGTACCAATGTAGATACACCAAATGCCTTTAAACGCTACCCTGATGCTGATGGCAACCACTTTGGTGTTGGTGCGCAGCAAAAATACAACCCGTTTGGCATTGCAGGTAATGTCGCTAAACGCTTTAGTGAATATGGGTCTCGCATATATAAATCAAACAATACGATTCAACGGTACACTTTTGGCCTTCAAGGCATGGTCGCTGAAGACTACGATTGGGAATTAGTATACTCAAGTCAAAGCGCAAAACTAGTTCAAGAAGGAGGCCCGCAGCCTTCATTAATACAAATTGAACGCGCGCTGTCGAACGAGTGTGAAACTGCTGCAGACCCTGATTGTGTCGCGCTCAACGTCTTTGGCCCTGAAGGCTCAGTGACACCACAAATGTTAGATTTTATCAACACGACTGCACCGTCACGAACAAACAAAAATGATCTAAGCTTTATTCAAGCGAGTATTGCAGGCCCTGTAATGCAGCTACCTGCAGGCGAAATGATGTTTTCGGCTGGTGCAGAATATCGCGAAGATCAACTCTCTCTCACCGTTGACCAAGCTCAGCGTACAGCGACATTCGATGTGTCTTGGGGCGGCTCTGTGACACCGGTTGTATCACCAGTCAGAGAAATTACAGAGTATTATATGGAGCTGGCTATTCCCGTTTTTGAAGATCTCAATTTGGAAGCTGCTGTACGATATAGTGATTACAGTGATATAGACCAAACTACCACTAATCCCAAGTTTGGTATTATTTACCAGCCTATAGAATCCTTAAAATTACGCGGAAGTTACAGTACAGGGTTTAGAGCACCAACCATGGCTGAAATGTATCAAGGCAGAACATCCAGCATCAATACCAATATTTACGACCCATGCAACCCAAATAACGACTCAAACTACGTTAACACCAGTATTGCAGGGTGTGCCAACTTAAACCCCGCGTTCAGCAAAAATGAAATTCAAAGTAATGATATCATCGGCGGTGGAAATCTAGCACTTAAGCCTGAAGAGTCTGACAACATGACCTTAGGGCTTGTTTTAGCGCCGCTAGATGACCTTTCGATTACGCTCGATTACTTTGAGATAGAGCAATCTAACGTTGTATTCTCCAGTTCTCGCTATGTTGTCGATCAATTTGTCAACGGTAACCCAGAGTTTGCGAATGCAGTTATTCGCAGTAATAATGGCACTGGATATATTCAAACCATTTACTCTTCATCCAACAATATTGCATCACGCAACTTGTCAGGCTTTGATTTAAATATCAATTATCTTTTGGAAAACAACCTTGGTACTTGGCGGTTTAACCTAGATGCAACCTATATGAACGAGTTTCAGGTTCAAGATACCAGCGATACCGAATTTCGAGATGTTGTAGGAATGTATGACTCTGCATTTGGCAGTATTCCTGAATATAAAGTAAATACGCAAGTTGACTGGTCTATAGACAACTACCGAATTACTTGGGACGCAACCTATAATTCAAAAATTGAAGCTGCCTCTGACGATATAATGGACTCAACTTTATTCCATAATCTCCAAGCTGGCTATTATGTAGATAATCTCGATGTTGACATTCATTTTGGTGTTCACAACTTATTTGATAAAAAGCCGCCATTTTTAAAAGCCAATGGCACATCAACAGATGACAACCTCTATTCGTTTAGGGGCCGCTTTTACTATATGGGCTTCAGCAAAACATTTAACTAACATGACAGAGCCACTTAGTCATAATGAATAAGTGGCTCCGCTGTTGCTCAAAGTGAATGGTTTTATACTATCAACCGACGCGATTGTATTCGTAACCCTTACCTCTGTATTTTTAACTAACCTCAGGTTTGGATAAGGGTTTTAGAATAGGAAATATTGTTGTAAATAAACTTACGTACAATCCAATGATGATATTTTGTTCAATATCAAGGCACTTTTATGCAGTAATAGCGGGCTATTACAAATGAAAGCAACGCCGAGAGTGAGAAAAATAGCTTTATTGGGCAAATTCGCTTATCCAGAGCTGAGGTTAACTAGGCTTTAACAGCAACTATGCCACCCGTTGTCACCATAACTGTACCTGCCAATTTATTAATTAGGGATGCCCCATTAGGAGCTTTTATCAGCCCTTTCGCCCTTAAAGCCAACCATGCATAGCATAAATTAACACTGCCAAAAGCAACCGTTGCAACGGCCATTATTGATAAAACATCAACGGTATTTACCTGACTGACATTGATAAATGCAGGAAACAGTCCCACATAAAAAACGATCGCCTTTGGGTTACCCAAATTTATCATTAAACCCGTTATCAAGTTTGTGAACAGTGAAGATTCTGGCAACTCATGCGTATCTTGCTCTGTGGGCTTAGACCTTAACAAGTTCCATCCTAGCCATATTAAATACGCAGCACTGGCATATTTAATAAATAAAAAAGCAGTCCCCATCATTTCGGATATCACAGACAATCCATATAACGCCAGTAATATAAAAATGAAATCACCGCATGTGATCCCAATGATCATCATCAAACCTCGGCTAAACCCAGATGAAAACGTTCTTGCCACAACAGCAAAGACCGCAGGCCCTGGTACCAGTGCAACAACTAACATCGCACCAAAAAGCGCGAATAACTCTCCCAATGACATACTCCACTCTCCAATCAAATCACAAACCTATATTTGGCTTGATAATACTTTCCTTAACCCTCGCCATATTCACAACGCTAAACACTGTTACCGCAGTCTCTTGAATGCTAATTTGGCACCAATCGTATCAATGAATAGTCCTTAACCTCAGCTCTGGATAAGCGACTTTGCCCAATAAAGCTATTTTTCTCACTCTCGGCGTTGCTTTCATTTGTAATAGCCCGCTATTACCGCATAAAAGCGCCTTGATATTGAACAAAATATCATCATTGGATTGTACGTAAGTTTATTTTCAATAACATTTTCTATTCCAAAACCCTTATCCACACCTGAGGTTACTTACTCTGCTGTACTTTCAGTAAACAGTCTTCGTCCATACTATACCTAAAATCGTTCCAAACAATTAAAAATTACCTTATATTTTCCCGATTTCTGTTATTTCTTAAAATAGTTACCGTTTTTAACTACAACCAATAATAAAACGTAGACAGGAAATTACCATGATCTTAAAAAATAAACTCAACTTAATTGTGTCCGGGATGATATTAGCGCTTGGTCAAGCCCATGCACAAAACTTCAATAATAATGATGAGAGCTATGACCCCTCTAAACATGTATGGGAATACACCTACCAATTAGCCGAGGGCGATCCGCTCGTATTCCAGCAATGGCACTTACAAAACACAGGGCAAACCGCTGGGGCTGCAAACCCTGGTAAAGCAGGTATTGACCTAAACCTAGACTTTACTCATCGACGCGGTATTTTTGGCCAAGGCATTAACATTGCAATCATAGACGATGGACTTGCAACATATCACCCAGACCTTACTGCAAACGTCACCCAAGGTGACACAGCTAATCCAAACCCATACCTATTCCAATATTTTTCAGCTGGACGAAACCGAGTCGATAACCACGGCACCATGGTGGCAGGTATTGCCGCTGCATCAGCGTTCAATGATAAAGGAGGACGTGGTGTCGCACCTTATGCGACTTTAACCGGTGCAAATTTAATTGGTAACCAAGCAAATGTTCCGAGCTTAGCTTTAGCCATCCGATCGGTTATGGACATGGATGGCGCTGTGCACCCAATGAATAAATTCACTGATGCACGAGTTATTAACCAAAGTATTGGATATACCTTTAGTGATCCGACAATCTACAATACGTATCGTGGCTTTTTCGACAACATCTCCAGTGTACAACAAACTGCTGCAACTCAAAGCCACGGTGGGCGCGGTGCTATTTCTATTAAATCTGCGGGGAACGATCACTTCATCGGCGGCCGATGGAGCGACCGTGAAAAAGGTGAGCTGACGTTGGTTTATCCTAATGCTTATGCCTTACCGGCTTATAACACGTCCGTTGCCGACCCTGGTAATGCTAACTTTTGGAATGTCACTGTATCTGCTCTGAATGCCAATGGCACATTAGCGAATTACTCTTCAGGGGGTTCAGCTGTATTACTGGCTGCACCGGCAGGCGAATACGGCGATCATAGCCCTGCAATTGTTACCACTGACTTACCGAAATGGTGTAAAGATCAAGCTCAAAACCAATGTGAATACCCTGTATATACGAATGGCATGAATGGTACGTCAGCCGCAGCGCCAGCCTTGTCAGGAGCCACAGCACTGATCATGTCAGCGAATCACCAATTATCATGGCGTGACGTTAAACACCTTATGATAACGACGGCAACACAGGTACATGCTGATAGTGAAGCCCGTATGATCGCTGATTTCGAGGCTATCCCTAGTTGGCAAATGAACGGGGCTGGTCTAGCGTTTCACAACGATTACGGTTTTGGCCTAGTCAATGTAGATGCAGCTGTAGAAAAAGCACTGCAAACAGGTCCTATTTTACCAGCATTGAAAATACGAGAATATGATGTTGCGACCGCATCTGACACAACAATTGATGACGATTTTAGTGCCACAGATTCAGTCCATACACAAACAGAAAGCTTAACGATTGAAGGGGTTCAAGTCCGCCTTAATCTAGACCACGAACGCCTTGGTGACTTATCTGTTGAACTCATCTCTCCAAGTAACACACGCAGTGTGTTATTGCATGCTGGCACCGACCTTGAAGGGTCTAAGTTTGAAAACACATTACTGCTATCAAACCACTTTTATGGCGAGTCGGCTAAAGGGGATTGGACATTGCGGATTATTGATACCAACGCAAAAGACAGCTGGAGTGAAAGAACGTATGATGTTCCCAGTGGGACATTTATTGATAACTCAATCGTAAATTTGCCACAACGTGCTGATAAATTTCAATCAAACAATACACAACCTGGAAACTTAACCGGCTGGAGTATTCGCTTCTACGGGCACTAATAATTCTGTAGCAGGCACATGTGTTAAAACCCTCTTTTAACACAAAGAATAAGGGATATAAACTGGTTGTATTTATATCCCTTGCAACTCATTTCACGTCGCATAGTGCCATGCGTTGCTGTGAAGCCTGTCAATGATCACGTATTAATTTCAACTGTCTCAATCACTATTGGGTCAAATGGTACATCATCATGCCCTGCAACCATGCCGGTTTTTACCTTTTCAATCGCGTGGACCACCTCAATACCCGCTGTTACTTTGCCAAAGGCGCAATACCCCCACCCTTCATTGGTCGTCGCGAAGTGATCTAAAAACGCGTTATCAGTAACATTAATAAAAAATTGCGCAGAAGCTGAATGTGGTGCATCGGTGCGTGCCATTGCGATGGTACCCAGTGTATTTTTCAACCCTTTATTCGCTTCATTAACGATGGTATCACGTGTCGGTTTTTCTTTCATTTTAGCGGTAAATCCACCGCCTTGTACCATAAAGCCTTTAATAACCCGATGGAAAATAGTGCCCTGATAAAAACCGTCTTGGCAATATTGTAAGAAGTTTTTTGCTGTAATTGGCGTGGTTTCAAAATCTAACGTAATTTCAATATCACCAAAGTTCGTTTTGAAGACAATCATGTTCTACTCATTCTAAATGTCGATGCCCGCCAGTATACTGCAACCTTTAGCGGTATGAAAAGATGTAGCCTTGCTAGGTTACCTCTGCACCTCTTTACATATCACCGATTAGAATTTTGATCGTATTTTCATTATAAATTTATCAATTTTTTGTTGAGACAATTGCTCGCTTTTATATAAAGACAACATTTGAAATTTACAATTACTCGCACATGCACCCAATAAAGCCAACTTAAGCACTTTTTTCACCGGTGTTCTTAGAATAAATGTATCAACCCACCAGGGAGAACCTAATGTGGTGACGACTTTCATTTCTTTTAAGTTAGTTAAACATTGTTTGATTGGCCCGAAATCTGATGCATGCTCATAGGCATAACCTGGCGCCCAAACACGATCAAACCACCCCTTTAAAATAGCAGGAAATCCAAACCACCAAGTTGGAAAAATAAGCACCAATGACTGAGCCTCAGTAAGCTGTGCAATATCTGTAGTGAGTTGTTGTGTGTCAAATGTTGACTGATAATAACTTGCGCGTTCTTCTTTGCTCAATACCGGATCAAAGTGCTCTGCATACAAGTCTTTTACCGTGACTGTATAGCCCTTTGATTTTAAGTGACTGATTGTTTTGTCCGCTAAATGCTGGCATAAACTGTTATCTAAAGGGTGTGCTAATACCACTAAACACTTCACATTATATCCTTTTTTAATTGGCTAATTTATTAACTGATTCATCAAAACCCGTGACCTAGAGTACATTACGTGTTTCTTATTTATTATCCTTAAACGACCGAATAAACAAGAAAAAATTCAATACGTCTTAACAATCACTCATAGCGTAGTTCTTAAGGAACGCAGTATACCTCACGGTTCCACCGTCAATGCGCTATGTAATCCAAAATATTAGCCAACCAAAGGTAACTGCACTTACGCTCTAAATATCGAGATCGCACACTTAAACATATTCGCTGCACTGTCGCAGCTAAAACACGTGATAAGTGCTTGTAATATGCTCAGCCAAATCAGCGAGTCTGCAATATGTGGGTCTTGTGTGATAAACCTGTTGTGCATGTGAACTTTGTTTTAGCTGTATTTTTATTGACGTAACTATTAAGTCATTAACAGAGTTCAACTGCACATTTTCTTAAGATGCAATCTATGAGTAGACATGGCTACTAAGCTTTTGGGAACCTGACTCCCCTTTAAATAGCAACGCCCAACCCTTAGTCGCATTACTGTAATCCCGTGTAATACGCAAATTGTAATTTACCTACTACGGTAGTAGGCACGTAAACAGCTTATTAATTTTCAACTGTCGTTGTTTTATAGGTTGAAAATACAACGTAGTCCCCCCTTTCAATAAGGAGATTTGCAATGACTGATACTAAATTACACAGCAATAATGATGATATTTCCACCAACTTAACCTTTAACACACCCGCTTTTATAGAAGATTTAAGCAATAGCCCTGTTCAACAAGCGCAACTTAACGCTATTTGGAACACTTACTTATATGCATTTGTGGAGCAAGCAACGCCCAGTAGTGAGGCTTACTTTTATAACCCAGCGACAACCACAATTCCAAATGGCACCGCTTCTGCACCCGTAACTTGGAATGCCTTTCCTGGGCGTTTGCAGCAATACTTTTCGGCTTCAACGCCTGTGAGTCCGCCTAACCCATACAATTTGTCGTTAACTCAACTACGAGAGTTAGCAGATACAGGAAGTTACACAAGCAACGGTCAGCCTCAAGCATTACAAGATATCCCCGCCGTTTTCTGCCCAGAAGCAGATTGGAGCGGTACATTAAACCCATTTTTGCCTTATGGTCCTAGAGGCTGGCAAGATGAGTATTGCGAATGGGCTGTTCAAAAAAATGGGGAGGGTAACATCACACGTGTAGATTTTGCCTGTGAAAACCCTGAATACTGGCATGCACTTTGGTCGGTAAGCCCAGACACTGTAGCCAGACTGTATCAAGACACACTTAACTTTGACGCCCCTGCAAGCTGTCAGATCACGGTGTCGGTTGATGACTTAACGCTAAAAGATCAACAGGGCCATACAGTGATTGACCCTGTTAGTGGCCACCCGGTTTATAACCCTTTGAACAAATGGAACAATAGCCCTATTTCAAACCGTCAAAGCGCCAATATGAATGGTGGGGTTATGCACTTAACAAGTACGCCTAATACGCTGCAAACAGAAATAGGGTTGGCTGGCTTCTCAACACCGCAATATGAAAGCGGCAACGAAAGCCAACAACAACTCCTTTGTTGCGGTCAGTTCGGTCAAGCATATCGCCATAGCGATCCACATATCGGCCAAACGGTTAACCAGATAGTCGGTGGACAATTCATTGAGGACGCATATTTTAAGGTTAACCTAGCCAACCCATTTGGCTTATATATTCAGCAGCCACAAAGTTTAGACTCATGGACATTCTCAAGCAGAGTAAAGAAAGGGGTCAATGTCCCTGCTGATGCAAAAGCGTCTGACATTTGGCAAATTATCAGGGGGAGTACACAAGTTAACGACCCTATTACAAGCTCTGCATTTCCAGGTAATTTAATTTTGCATGCTATTTGCCAAATACCATCAGCATGGTTAGCAATGGACCCAACACTGACACTTGCAGATATTGAGATTAATGGTGCGCCAATTCAATGGGGCTCACAAATAACAGAACAAATAGACATCGGTTTATTTGCAAGGCCTTTAAGTGCGAGCACAATGCCGCCTCAGGTTCCTTGTGCTGGTCCATCTGCCGCTGGTGCGCCACTGCAAGCAATGCAGCAACATGTGTGGGACGCTTATTATGCTGTAAATGAAACCAACCCCGCAGGCTCAGAGCTTTCATTAGCCAGCAACAGTGTTATCGTACCAGCTGTCGCAACGGCTGGCACTACTGTAAATATTGCACTCACAGTCAATAAACTTCCAGCGGGTGTTCAGCCAATCGTCAAAGTGCTAACCGGATCAAGTGATGGGAGTTATGATCCAACGACCACTGTCAGCGTAGTAGATAAAAATACGGTGACCTACGCCGTCCCGGGCAACTCAGGTCCAGGTACATATACCTCGCTTTCACTTGCTGTTACCACTGATGAATCATCAGTGGCTGGCTTAAGAGCAATTGAAGTGAGCTATTCGGGCGCGCAACCACAAACCATGGCGTCCTTGATTCACGTGCAGCCAAAAATCAAGGAGCCAGGTAATGCATAACCGATATGTCAGGCCCGCAAGGGCCTTTATGCGCAGGCTGTGTATCCTACTCGCCATACTTGGTATAAATGGACAAACGGCCATGGCTGATCCCGTTACTAACCCATGCACTGCTTTTGGTACAAACCAAGTTACGCTTACTCCACAGCTCCCAAATAATTTTAATTCTCGCAATCAAACTAACGCCGATTGTACGGCATGGCAGCAATTCATTTATGCAAACTGGCCAGCAGATCCTAATAACCCGGGTTATCCAAACGCCAGTTCAACAGCCAGTGCATTTGGTAACCCCACCCTCAGTGACTTAACTGTGTGGGAGAGCTTTTTGCAATCAACAGAAGTTTTTAGCAGTACGCAAACTAATACCTTAGCAAAAAAGGTCAAGCAAAAACGCCCGCTGGTTTTGCATCGAGTGTCAAAAACAGGGGCTCTTGATTTAAGTTCAATAGGTCAAGCAACCGGCGAGTGGTTAACTGATCAACGTGGCAACCTCGTGTATTATGATATTCGTTTAAACCCCGACGAAGTGGACTATATTTACAATGCTAATCCAACGGGTAAAAACTTAACGTGGGCGGCCGGTCAAATCGCATGTGCGCAAGGAACTGGCGGATTTCGTTTACCTTCGGGCTATAGCAATGATAAGACCTGTGAGGGCAAAGCTAAGATATTTGGCGGTAATGTTGGTGCGATGGAAATCAAAGCTGCTTGGATCAAATTACCCGAAGATGGTTCATTGAATTATCGCTACTTAACCACTCAGGCAGTGCTACTTACACCAGGCGCAGACGAAAATACCATAAAGCAAGACAAACCTGTCACCGTCGGTCTTATTGGACTACATATTATTAGACATCTACCCGGCGCGCCCCAAATGCTTTGGACAACCTTCGAGCAGGTTGATAACACACCTGATGCCGGTAAACATACGGTTAATTTACCTAGTAACCCAAATCGCAAGCCACGCCCGTCTTATACTTTGTATAACCCTGAGTGTGATCCTAAGCAAGACATTTACTATCAGTGTAAGCCTAATTGGACGCCCAGTATGGCCCCACAGATCCCATGTGACACCACCTCTGCGCGCAGTCCAGATAACTGTATACCTTATTCGGCTCCCTTGCAGGTCAATCGGGTTACTCCTGTTGAGTCAACGGCTAACAATGTCAATGCTTACGCTTGGAGCTTATTACCAGCTAATTCTGTGTTTAACTATTATCGCCTTATTGATGTGCAATGGCCTAATAACCCAAGTACGATTCAAGCGGGTGCAACACCCCCATTGACAACTGGAGACATCACCCCAAGCAATGGAACACGCATTGTTGCAAATACCACGTTGGAGACATTTGTGCAAAACAAGGACAGCTGCATGGATTGCCACAAATATGCCGCGACGGCTTCGCAAACTCAAACGGCTGTTGTTGATGCGTTCAACAAACTGAAGCTGGCTGGTAGTAAAGCGCCAAGAACCCTGTTGTCCACAGGCACCGAAAATAGTGTGTCCTATGCGTCATATTATTCATTTGTATTTTCATCAAGTACAACGAGGTAACTTATGCGCCCTACTTTGTAAAAAGTGGGGCTTTATTACTTAACCTCAGCTCAGGATAAGCGAATTTGCCCAATAAGCTATTTTTCTCACTCTCAGCGTTGCTTTCATTTGTAATAGCCCGCTATTACCGCATAAAAGCGCCTTGATATTGAACAAAATATCATCATTGGATTGTACGTAAGTGTGTTTTCAAAACATTTTCTATTCCAAAACCCTTATCCAAACCTGAGGTTACTTACTTTTAAGTCTTTTAATAAAAAAGTGAAGCATCCTTTACTGAGTTCAACATCACGTTTTCTTCGGATCAGAGCCATACTATCGCTGTAGTACTTTTTATAAATTTACCCGATGAAATTTAACTAAATACGGTCTGAAAACTGCCAAAAGACATACATGGTAAGCTGGCGAATTGGATGAATTAAAGCCTGCGAGTAGGTGAGAGTTTCTTAAAAATGCTGGGGTAGGCCTTAAAATGCAAAAAAGCGCTATACAGCGCTTTTCTATAAAACATGGCGGAGAGGGAGGGATTCGAACCCTCGATAGGGGTTAGCCTATACACGAGTTCCAGTCGTGCGCCTTCAGCCACTCAGCCACCTCTCCGATACACCTAAGTGCGGGGCTAATACTATGAAAAGCCACGCACTTTAGCAAGCGCTTTTTGCTTTAGCTGAACTAACTGCTCAACTTACAGTCAGTTTAACGCTTTAATGACGCTGAAAAGTCTAACATACGATCTAATGACC
The DNA here is from genome assembly GCF_018100885.1 of Pseudoalteromonas sp. MMG013. Taxonomy (NCBI): domain Bacteria; kingdom Pseudomonadati; phylum Pseudomonadota; class Gammaproteobacteria; order Alteromonadales; family Pseudoalteromonadaceae; genus Pseudoalteromonas; species Pseudoalteromonas sp. MMG013. Next base: position 47,794 of record NZ_JAGJEE010000014.1, read on the forward strand.
GCAATGCGCCTTCACGCAATGACATATCAACGAACACTTCTTTGCCTTCAGGGCTGATCAATGACTCTTCAATCGCCTTTAAGCCATTCATTGCCATCCACGGGCAATGGGCACAACTTTTACACGTTGCACCTTCACCTGCGGTTGGTGCCGCGAAAAACTCTTTATCAGGGCAAAGCTGTTGCATTTTATAAAAAATACCGCGGTCCGTCGCAACAATAAACTGTTTGTTGTCCATTGTTTGCGCGGCTTTGATCAACTGGCTTGTAGAGCCTACTGCATCAGCCAAGTCGACAATTTCTGCCGGCGATTCAGGGTGCACTAACACAGCGGCTTCAGGCTGTAAGGCTTTCATATCTTTGAGTGCTTTTGTTTTAAACTCATCATGAACGATACAGGCACCATTCCACATGATCATGTCTGCACCGGTATTCTTCTGGATATAAGCGCCGAGGTGCTTATCAGGGCCCCATATGATCTTCTCGCCTTGCTCATCTAAGTGTTCAACAATTTCTAAAGCACATGACGATGTTACAATCCAATCAGCACGCGCTTTTACCGCTGTAGAGGTATTTGCATACACCACTACTTTACGATCCGGGTGTTGATCACAAAATGCCGAAAACTCATCAATTGGACAACCAACGTCTAACGAACACGTTGCCGCCAAGGTTGGCATCACCACCGTTTTGTTAGGGGTCAATATTTTTGCTGTTTCCCCCATGAAACGCACACCGGCAACCACAATCACATCAGCGTCATGTTTTGCACCAAAACGGGCCATCTCCAAAGAATCAGCAACACACCCACCGGTTTCTTCAGCTAAGGCTTGAATTTCAGGATCGGTATAATAGTGCGCTACGAGTACCGCATTCTTTTCTTTTAGTAAGGTTTTGATCCTCGCTTTATACTCATCTTGTTCTTGAGTAGTTAATGGCGCAGGTTTTGGAGGAAAGATATAATCCTCAGGCATGATTTGTTCAGCTAGACTCATTTTTCGACCACTATAGTCCACATTGCATAATTAGCGCGAATTATACGTAAATAGACGCAACAATCATAGTCAATGACGCTTTTGGTATAGAAAAATTAAGAATATATGAAATTTTTTAGAAATGGTGGGTCATGATGGACTTGAACCATCGACCAATGGATTAAAAGTCCACTGCTCTACCAACTGAGCTAATGACCCGCTCTGGAAATCTTGATTGTTAACATAAAATGGTGGGTCATGATGGACTTGAACCATCGACCAATGGATTAAAAGTCCACTGCTCTACCAACTGAGCTAATGACCCGCTCTAGATATCAGAATTGTTAACATAGTGAATGGTGGGTCATGATGGACTTGAACCATCGACCAATGGATTAAAAGTCCACTGCTCTACCAACTGAGCTAATGACCCGCTCTGATATCAAACTACTTAACTGCAAAATGGTGGGTCATGATGGACTTGAACCATCGACCAATGGATTAAAAGTCCACTGCTCTACCAACTGAGCTAATGACCCGCTCGAACTATCAGTACTGCTAACTTAAATGGTGGGTCATGATGGACTTGAACCATCGACCAATGGATTAAAAGTCCACTGCTCTACCAACTGAGCTAATGACCCGCTCTGGATATCAGTTTTGTTAATATTGAATGGTGGGTCATGATGGACTTGAACCATCGACCAATGGATTAAAAGTCCACTGCTCTACCAACTGAGCTAATGACCCGCTCGGGAAATCAATATCTTCAAAGAATGGTGGGTCATGATGGACTTGAACCATCGACCAATGGATTAAAAGTCCACTGCTCTACCAACTGAGCTAATGACCCGCTCTGAATATCACTTAAGTTAACTTGCAAAATGGTGGGTCATGATGGACTTGAACCATCGACCAATGGATTAAAAGTCCACTGCTCTACCAACTGAGCTAATGACCCGCTCTAATACTACTGACTATTTTGCAAACTAAGTGGTGGGTCATGATGGACTTGAACCATCGACCAATGGATTAAAAGTCCACTGCTCTACCAACTGAGCTAATGACCCACTTAGTTGCAGCAGTTTGGTTTGAACCAATTGCCTGCTGCGGGCGCTTATAATACTTATTTAAAAAATGAGTGCAACTTAAATACGTAGTTTTTTTCAGTTTTTATGCCTAAGCGCCTAATTTTAAACCATAGTGGCAAAAAATCGAGCTTTTAGATCTTCGACAAACGCTCTGTGGCCATTTTTGCAGCAGTGGTACTTGGGTATTCATTTAATAAAGTAGTTAATACCGTTTTCGCCAATTCTGCCTTTCCTTGCTTTTCATACAAGGTGCCCAGCTTAAGCATCGCTTCAGGTCGCTTATTCGATTCTGAAAAATTATCAACCACCGTTTTAAAGTGCACTATGGCATTCTCATCATCATTCTTAATAGATAATAGCTGCCCTAGCCAATAGTGCGCATTAGGTATATATACCGATGTGGGAAAGTTCGTCAAAAATGACTGAAATTCAGGGATCGCTGCATCATAACGCTTATCTTTCATAATAAGCGCAACCGCTTTGTCGTACGCTTCATTTTCAGACAAGTCATTACTAATGGCTTGAGATGTGTCTACAACCTCTTCAGTCACCGCCACCGTGCTTGCTTGTTCATACACCTTTGAAACACGGTTTTCTATTTCTTGGTATAGCTCTCGTTGGCGCTGTAATACTTTCTCAAGCTTATAACTTTGTTCTTCCGTTACGCCACGAACTTGGCTTACTTCATCTTGTAGTAGCCCTAACTGCTGCTGTAGTTCAACTTGTAGCAGGTTTCGAGTCTTCATCATGCTTTCTAATTGTGCGATACGTTGCTCAATCGAAGATTGCGTATTTGCAGCCGTAGAAACAGGAGCGGGAGCAGCCAAAATTTGGGTGCTCCCGCTCAGAATCATTATGGCTGCCAAAATATGATTTGGCTTCATAATATCTCTTATCAAATTAGTAAACTAAAACCGCACGACGGTTTTTAGCAAAAGCTTCTTCAGTGCGAGATTTAACCATTGGTTTTTCTTCACCATAACTCACAACTGAAATTTGGCTGTCAGACACACCTAAGCTTTGTAGGTATTTAGCAACCGCTTTGCCACGGCTTTCACCAAGCGCAATATTGTACTCTGGCGTACCACGCTCATCAGCATGACCTTCAACCAATACTTTTACACTTGGGTTTTTAACCAAGAAGTCAGCATGTGCTTGTAAAAGCTCAGCATACGCACCCTGCACTGTTGATTTATCAAAATCAAAGTAGATGATTTGCTCTTGACGAAGCGCTTCATATTTTTCACGAAGCTTTTCTTCTGCTGATTTAACGCGTGAAATAGTATTCACGTCAACGTTATTATTTTCTTGTGTTGCTGCTTGGTTGCTTTCATTTGCAGCACTTTCGTCTACACTTGAAGATGAGCTACACGCGGCCAGCGTCATTACTGGCAAAGCCACTAATAAAGCTTTTAATGTTTTGTTAAGTTGCATCGAGTATATTCCTATATCTTAAATTCTAACCAGCAAAATTACTGTAAAAATGGCGACCAGGCAGGAGCTTTCACTTGCCCATCAGAAACCGGAAGTCGCGCTTTAAACCGCCCATCCATAGACACCAAAGCCAATACCTGCTTATTGTTATGCAGCGTACTATAAATAATCATCGAGCCATTTGGCGCTACGCTCGGAGATTCGTCTAAACGGGTTCGCGTTAATACTTGAAACAGTCCAGATCTCAATTCTTTTTTAGCAATATGATACTTACCAATTGTTCGATTTACCATCACAAGATGCTTCCCATCAGGGGTAACCGAACCGGCTAAATTCATATCGCCGTCAAAGGTAATACGCTTTGACCTACCAGTTTGTAAATTTAACTTATAAATCTGGGCATTACCACCCCTTTCAGACGTATACACAATATCTTTGCCATTTGGGTGCCAACTTGGCTCAGTATCTATACTACGATGACGTGTCAAACGGCGTTCTGTGCGTGTTTGCAAGTTATATTGATAAACCTCTGTGGCCCCTCCCTCATCTTTGGATAGTACAATTAATAATTGCTTTCCATCAGGAGAAAACTGTGGCGCACCATTAATACCTGGGTAACTCGTGATGAGATCTCGCTTACCAGTATAAATATCTTGCACATAGATTTGTGATTGGCGATTTTCAAACGTAACATATGCTAATTTGTTGGCATCAGGTGACCATGACGGCGACATCAAAGGTTCTTTAGAACGTAATAACACCTGCTCGTTAAACCCATCATAATCTGCAACAACTAACTGGTAAGGCTTATCTGCCTCGTCGCGCACAATCACGTAGGCAATTTTAGTCCGAAATGCACCTCGTTCCCCTGTAAGTGACTCATACACAACATCACTGATTTGATGCGCATATTGCCTAAAACCGTCACTGGATATCACACTTTGTCGTGCTTCTTGCACATGATCTTGGCTTTTCATCAGTTGACCATTACTCATCATGCGTGTCTCTCCGCCGGTGATCTGTGCCCGGATCACATCAATTAATTCATACTTGATCAAATAACGCCCACCGGGTTGCTGTGTCACGGTGCCAACAATAACCGCTTCAACCCCTTTATTAACCCAAGCGCTATAGTCCACTTCTTCATCTGTGCTTGGCAATTGAGGAAGTTCAGTAAACGACAGAGGCTTAAATTTACCACTGCGTGTTAAATCAGCTGCAATGACTTCGCTCACTCGCATCGGTTTTTCACCAACACCTTCATATTTAAAAGGCACAACAGCGATGGGCCGAGCACTATCAACGCCCTCGGTAATCACAATTTCAAGCGCGGCATTTGCCAGCCCTTGCATGCCAAAAGCAACAATAACTAATAATGCTTTTATCCGGTTGAACATAGACTTCCTTTATAAATTGGGTTTAATTGTTAGATTAATGTTCTTAAGCTGCTCGAAAACATCTTTTTCTTTCGAAACTGGTAATGTATCAGCCATACGCACCGCGCGCAGTGCCGCTTCACAAACCAATTTATCACCACCAAGCGAGCGTGTATCTGTAACTAGGCCGTTAAACCCTAGTCGAATATTCACTCGACACTGCTTGCCTTTCATTTTTTCGTCTATCAGTAAATTAGCTTGGATACGTTGCATTATGAGTGCGCGGTATTTATCAACTTCTGATAATACTTGTTGTTTTCGTAATTTATTACGTGCAGCTTGCTCTTGTGCTAGTTGCTCCTGCATTAACTGCTCTTGCAATGCCTTTTGACGCGCTTTTTCTGCAGCTTCTGCTTTTCTTTTCTCTTGTGCTTCACGAAGTTTACGGGCATCTTCTGCTTTTTTCAGTGCATCTTCTTCAGCTTTACGCTTGGTTGATGCCGCTTTAGCCGCTTTCTCTGCCGCTAATTTTTCAGCACGCGCTTTATCTGCTTGAGCACGTTGCTTTTTCTCAACTTCTCGGGCTTTCTTCGCTTGCGCTTCCGCTTTTTTCTTTTCCGCCACTTTTGCTTTGCGTTGCTGTTCTAGCTTTTTAATTCTGCGAGCTTCTGCTTCTCTGTCTTTTCTTGCTTGACTTGCCCGTCGCTCTAAATCTCTGATACGTTTTTCTTCAGCGCGCTTTTTGTTCTGCTCTTGCTTTTTCAACTCAGCAATTTTCTTTTCCACAGCACTTTGATCAACAGAAATTGCTGAGACGACTTTCTCTTCCCTAGGCTCACTCAGCTCAGGGTTTAAAGTCACTTCCATTACCGTTGGTTCTGGGGTATGAAAGTTGGCGGACGCAAAAAGCATTCCCGCCAAAGCAAAATGCAGTAACACTGATTTTATAATTCCGCTTTGCAATGCTCCCATTAGCTTTCCTCAAAAGATTTCGTCATAAGACCAACCGACGGCACACCTGCATTTTTAAGAAAATCCATCAACAATAACACTTCTTGATAAGATACATGCCCAGAACCTTTAATCATGACCGGTGTATCTGGGTTTTGTTGTAGCTTTAGTTTAATAACAGCCGCCACTTCAACCGCATCCATCGGCGCTTCTGGATCAGTGCCCACGCTTACAAAGTACCTGCCTTCGGCATCAATCGATGCAATAATCGGTGGCGCATCTTTTGTTTCAACTAAATCAGACTCTTGCATTTGAGGCAAATCGACCTTAACACCATGGGTAATAAGGGGGGCCGTAGCCATAAATATGATCAGTAGGACCAACATCACATCGATGTAGGGCACCACGTTAATCTCTGCTACGGGGCGGCGCTTTTTACGCTGATACATGTTGCTTTACCTCAGCAGAGCTTGCAGCTTGGCGGTGCAGTATATTGGCAAACTCTTCCATAAAGTTAATGTATTGAGTCTCAAGCTTCTCAACATTTTTTGCAAACTTGTTATAAGCCATAACCGCAGGAATTGCCGCAAATAAACCCATGGCAGTTGCGATAAGTGCTTCTGCAATACCCGGCGCAACCATTTGCAAAGTGGCTTGTTTTACTTCACCCAATGCAATAAACGCATTCATGATCCCCCACACAGTACCAAATAAGCCAACATAGGGGCTAATAGAGCCAACTGTGGCTAAAAAAGACAAACTTGATTCTAACTTTTCCACTTCACGAGATAACGCCACCCGCATCGAGCGATGCGTGCCTTCAATTACAAGCCCAGTCGAGTGAGTGCTGTTTTTCTTATGTCTTGCAAACTCTTTAAAGCCAGATACAAATAACGCTTCTAACCCCTCAGGGTTCCCTACTCTCGCCGTCACTTCATTATAAAGCTTGCTCAAGTCCATCCCGGACCAAAATTTTTGTTCAAACCTTTTCGCATCTACCATCGCGTTTGAGATAATTGACCTACGCTGAAATATAATCGCCCAAGACGCAATAGACATGCCTACAAGTGCCAACATCACAAGTTGAACTAGCACACTGGCTTTTAAAATAAGATCAACAAAATTTAGTCCCGATTCCACGTTATTATACTCCTAAGAAATGGTGTGTCGGATATAGATACCCGTACAATTCGTTACAACATTGACTGTAAGCGACTATAAAGGTTCAGTTAGTTTACCCACACATAGTTACGCTGACAATCTCATTACCATGAAATTACGCTAATTGGCGATAAACCAACCGAAAAATAACATTTACTACATAAAGACACTACAGGTAGTTAATTTAATCAAAATGTACCGTGAATAATAAACGCGTATTTATGAATGCTAGCTGCATAAAACATTTAGTTTATGCACTTATTAAGAATAAACCATCAAAAACACAATGGTAATACCAATTAACAACAAATAAACTAATACACCAAACAAAAAACAAATATAGATAAACGAATGATTATCAATAGGTTAGGTTAATTTATTGATTAATCATTCACCACCAAACAAAATTTAAAAACCAACCAGATTAAAAAATCTAATGTGAAAAAATAATTTTTCTAGTTTGATGTATTCCTAAAACCTCTTTAATATACACCCTGTACTGAGCACACAGCATCTATATATGCAAAAGCACAGTTGCTAGCAATAGGATTCTGATTTGTCGTATTGCTGTGATAAGAGCGCTAAGGATAAAACCTGAGTTAACTTATCAACCCCTGGATTACTTCCTTCAACTTGTTGTTTTGCCCGCATTTTTTGCGGGCTTTTTTTTGTCCAAAATTCCGTTTTTTTGGCTCAACTCCCCTATATTCATACTTAAACCTCTGAAAATTAAAAATTAAGCCCAAAGGTAACTAACCTATGTCTAAAATCAAAAAACTCAGCAAATAGCTGAGTTTTCCATTGTTTAGTGTTTGCCTCGTACACCTTTACCTATCAGGTATAACCAAATCAAAATGTAAGTATGCCGCATTGGAGGCAATACGCCCTCTTGGCGTACGTTGAATAAAACCCTGCTGAATTAAAAATGGTTCTATAACATCTTCAATGGTTTCACGCTCTTCACCAATGGCTGCCGCTAAATTATCTAAGCCAACAGGGCCCCCCATAAACTTCTCAATTATGGACATCAGATACTTGCGATCCATATAATCAAAACCACGCTTATCAACATCCACCATCTCTAATGCTAAATTCGCAATATCGGCACTTACCTTGCCATCACCTTTAACCTGTGCATAATCTCTTACACGTCGTAACAAGCGATTCGCAATACGAGGCGTCCCTCTGGAGCGACGCGCGACTTCATCGGCACCTTCAGGGCTTATTCCTAAATCTAAGTAAAATGCAGAGCGAGAAATAATAGTAGACAAATCAGGAACTGAATAAAACTCCAGTCGCTGAACTATACCAAATCGATCTCGTAAAGGAGACGTTAATGAGCCAGCTCTGGTTGTAGCACCAATTAATGTAAAAGGTGGTAATTCTAACTTAATAGAACGTGCCGCAGGTCCTTCCCCAATCATAATATCTAATTGGTAATCCTCCATGGCTGGATACAGTATTTCTTCCACTTGCGGGCTTAATCTGTGTATTTCATCTATAAATAACACATCACCTTCTTCAAGGTTCGTCAATAAAGCAGCCAGATCTCCTGCTTTTTCAAGTACCGGTCCAGATGTCGCTTTAATATTGACATCGAGTTCGTTTGCGACAATGTTTGCCAATGTCGTTTTGCCCAAACCTGGAGGACCGAAAATCAATAAATGATCTAAAGCTTCCTCTCTTGAGCGAGCGGCCTCAATAAAAATGGCCATTTGCTTTTTTACATGGTCTTGACCCGTATAATCGGCAAGTAATTTGGGCCTAATTGCCCTATCCACATTATCTTCATTGCCTTGAGCTTCAGGCTCAATTAATCGGTCTGCTTCTATCATGGGTTATCACATCATTGACTTAAGAGCTTCTTTTATCAGTGTTTCAGTCCCCATTTCTGGTTTTGAAACGGCCTTCACTGCTTTTTGTGCTTGTGCTAATTTATAACCTAAAGCCAGTAATGCAGCAACGGCATCATCTGCCGGAGTATCTTGAACTGTCGGGTTTTCTTGTGGAGCAATAACCGCACCATCACTGAATGGGGTTAGTAAATCGTGACCAAAATTCTTAAGTCTATCCTTCATTTCAAGCACCAAACGTTCTGCTGTCTTTTTACCAACACCCGGGATCTTAACAAGCGTTGTTGCATCTTCGTTATTTACACAATGGATAAATTGCTCTGCAGACATACCTGACAAAATCGCCAAGCCAAGTTTGGGCCCAACCCCGTTGGCTTTAATTAATTCACGAAATAACGCTCGTTCTTTTTTATGATTAAACCCAAACAATAACTGTGCATCTTCTCTGACGACAAAGTGTGTGTAAATCGCAGCCGATTCACCGCAGTTTGGTAACTCATAAAAACACGTCATTGGCATTTGTACTTCATAACCAACACCCGATACATCAAGCAATATTTCAGGCGGCTGCTTTTCTAATAAAGTCCCACTTAGTCTTCCAATCATTTACTTTACCTCAATCTTCGGCGCACAGTTTTTGTTGCACTACCAGCCAAACGAATTAAACTTTGCTCTGAGTGAGCATGACAAATAGCAATTGCTAATGCATCTGCAGCATCAGCTTGTGGTGTACCTGGCAATTTTAAAATGCGTTTTACCATTTCTTGGACTTGTTCTTTTTTAGCCCCACCGTTACCTACTACAGCTTGTTTCACTTGCCTAGCAGAGTATTCATGCACTGCTATATCCTGCATCGCTGCGGCCACAATAGCGGCACCTCGCGCTTGACCGAGTTTTAGGGCTGAATCTGGATTATGTGCCATAAACACTTGTTCAATAGAGAAACTGTCTGGTTGAAACTGCTCTATTAACTGCGTCACACCTTGATAAATCATTTTTAAACGGGTCGGAAAATCAAACTCACCTATTTTTATACAACCACTACCCAAATACTGAAATTTACTCCCCTGATGCACTATTACACCATAACCTGTAAATCGAGAGCCGGGGTCAATACCCAAAATAGTTGCCAAAGCATAATCCTACATCGTTTTTTTGCATCATGCCAAAATACTGTATGAATTACCAGTTAAATACGTCAACCCTCAACAAAAAGGCGACTATATCTAGTCGCCTTTTTTGGTACTCGTATTCCTTAATAACGGTTACTCACCGTCAGATTGAACTACTTCTTTTTCAACCTTTGCTACTGCAATTGCCAACTCTTTTAGCGAATCTGGATTTGCAACGCTTGGTGCATCTGTTAATAGACAAGATGCTTGTGTAGTTTTAGGAAACGCAATCACATCACGAATATTATCCGTCCCGCACAGCAGCATAACTAAACGATCTAAACCAAATGCCAAGCCAGCATGTGGTGGTGTACCGTACTTCAGTGCATCTAGTAAGAATCCGAACTTATCCTGTTGCTCTTGCTCTTCAATACCTAAAATTCTAAACGCTGCTTCTTGCATATCGGCAGTATGAATACGAACCGAACCACCGCCCACTTCATACCCATTGATTACCATGTCATAGGCATCAGAAATAGCGCCAGCTGGCGCTGATTCTAATTCTTGAGCAGAAATATCTTTTGGTGCAGTAAATGGGTGATGAACCGCATGTAATGTGCCTTCATCGTCTTCTTCAAACATCGGGAAGTCAACCACCCATAGTGGCGCCCACTTATCTAAATGAGTGAGTTCTAGGTCTAGACCTACCTTTAGGCGCAATGCGCCCATTGCTTCATTAACAACATTACGCTTATCTGCGCCAAATAAAATAATATCGCCAGTTTGTGCGTTAGTACGCTCAAGTAAAGCATTGATCACTTCTTCATTTAAAAATTTAGCAATTGGTGACTGAACCCCTTCAATGCCCGCATCACGGTCATTTACTTTCATCCAAGCAAGACCTTTCGCACCGTAAATACCAACAAACTTAGTGTATTCATCAATTTGCTTTCGAGAAAGTTTGGCACCACCAGGTACAGTTAACACTGCAACACGGCCTTTTTCGTCGTTTGCAGGTGCCGCTAGGACTTTAAATTCAACATCCTTGACTAAATCAGCAACATCTACCAATTCCATCGGATTCCGTAAATCAGGCTTATCAGAGCCAAAACGACGCATTGCTTCGCTATATGGCATAACAGGAAATGCACCTAGGTCCACATTAAGGAGATCTTGCCACATTTCAGTCACTAAACGCTCTGTCATAGCACGCACTTGATCTGAGCTCATAAACGATGTTTCTAAATCGATTTGAGTGAACTCTGGCTGGCGGTCTGCGCGCAAATCTTCATCACGGAAACACTTTACTATTTGATAATAACGATCAAAACCCGACATCATCAGCAACTGTTTAAACAGTTGTGGTGACTGTGGTAGCGCGTAAAAGCTGCCTTTATGCACACGGCTTGGTACTAAATAATCACGCGCACCTTCAGGTGTTGCTTTCGTTAATACCGGCGTTTCAATATCAAGGAAGTCATTTCCATCTAAGAATCGACGAACAAAGCTACTGGCTTTTGCTCTTAGCTTAATACGGTCGCTCATCTCCAAACGACGAAGGTCTAAATAACGGTACTTTAAACGGCGCTCTTCTGAGTTTTGTTGATTAAAATCTAGTGGTAATGGTTCTGAGCGGTTTATTATGTTCAAACCTGTACCAAGTATTTCAACTTCACCTGTTGCCATATCTTTATTTACTTGGCTATCAGGGCGCGCTCGAACCGTACCTTTTACCTGCACACAAAATTCTTGACGAAGTGTATTTGCAGTGTCCATTAACCCTTCTATTTCTGGGTCAAACACCACTTGAACTAGGCCTTCACGATCTCGTAAATCGATAAAGATTAAACCACCTAGATCACGGCGTTTGTTTATCCAGCCACATAGTTCTACTTCTTCGCCAACATGGCTTTTATTTAAGTTCCCACAATATATCGAGCGCATAGTATTCCTGTTAGTCGGCTGCATCGTGCTGCAACCAATAAGGTTAATTTGAAAAAATTACCGCCAATTATATAAAATTCCCCCTTAAAGTCATCCTTGATCGACACAAGTATGCAAATTTCCCATCGATTAATGTGTTTTGATACAATTAATATACTTTATCGTTCACGGATCTTGTATTTTATGCTTTATATTGGGTGCCCTCAGTGGAGTTCAGCACATTGGAAAGGTCGATTTTTCACACGTGACTGTCAACCAAAACAGATGCTCGAGCAATACAGTCACATTTTTAACTCAGTAGAAGGCAATACTAGCTTTTACGCAGATCCAACCCCTGAGACAGTTCTCAAGTGGCAAAAAAACGTACCAGAGCACTTTAAGTTTACCTTTAAAATACCGCGACGCTTTTCCCACGATATGGCATTACAGCATTGTCAAAGTGAGTTACTCGCGTGGCTTACACTATTTGAGCCCTTGTATCAAAACATCGGCCAAATTATGCTGCAGCTACCTAAAAGCTGTAGCCCTGATTTTCTCGCCACCATTAATAGCTTCACTCGCTTATTACCTAGCGACCTACCGTTAGGCATTGAAGTTCGCCACCTCGGCTTTTTTGATAAGGGAGAGAATGAAATGCGATTTAATCAGTTTTTAATGACACAAAAATACAACCGGATCATGATGGATACTCGCCCACTTTTTAGCGAACCACCCAATACTGCAGCTATCATTGATGCACAAAGAAAGAAGCCGAAAGTCCCCCTCCATGTTATAGCCACTGCAAATGCCCCTATTATTCGATATGTTGGCTGCTCCGACTTAGCAGCAAATAGAAAGCTCTATCACCCGTGGTTAGATAAAATTAGAGGCTGGTTAAACGAGGGTAAAACACCCTATTTGTTTTTTCATACTGCCGATAATTTTGATGCGCCATTGTTGGCCAAACAATTTATCGTCGATTTAGCACACCCTGCTGCGATATTAGGGGACTTCCCCGCAAACTTGGAACCCAGTCAAAATGACTTATTCTGATTTAACATTGCTTTTTCAAGTGCAACATGCATAAACTGCTCTTGAATAAAAAAACATCAAGGAAATAGACATGTTATTAAAACTACAAAAAAAGAACATTAAAACACTATCTCAAGATACAAATTTACTCCCAAGTGCTGCGACGAAAAAGGTGGCCGGCGGTATTTCTGCTGATCACATCTGCTGCACTGATGAAACACGACAAGCAAATGCACACCTCATTCAACGAGGCGGTAATTCACGCGCATCAGATTGCTGTACATTAGAGACTGAACATTAATCATGTTACCCCAAAATAGCTCACAGCAAGTGGGCTATTTTATGCTTCTAGTCGCTTCAAACCTGTCATTTAAAGGTAAATCCGCATTAATCTCATCCCAATCAGCTTTAGATGTCACAAAGTTGTGAGATATGGGCCGCTCACTTATTGGTGAATCTAAGATCCCCAATCGCAGCCTCACCTTCTTCGTATTCTCTGCGTTAGAACTATATAAGGGTGATGCACAATGACGACAAAAATGGCGCTTCCTACCAGTTTTAAACTCAAAATGCGCTATGTGATTAATGCCTTGCGTAATTTTAAACTGTTCAGTGTCTACGAAGCCATTGGTAGCATACGCACTCCCTGTAGACTTTCGACATAAAGAACAATGACAATGAATAATGTCGGTAATAGCGCCATGTATTTCTATTTTTACGGCACCACATAAACAACTCGCGTTATACATATTAATTAAAACTACTCGTTTTCTGAATATTCAATAGCATATAATACCACTGACTTTTAGCCAACCTGCCGTTTTATGAACTTTTTAGATTATTTTCAACATTACCCTGACAACATTCAGCAACAAGTAGCACAACTCATCAGCTCAAACAAACTCGTGGATTACTTTAAAAATAAGTACCCCACTGCGCATCAGCTAAAGTCTGAAAAACACCTATTTGAGTACACTAATCGTTTTAAACAACGATATTTAAAAAATGCACCAAAATTGTCAAGCGTCGGTTATAAAAAACAAAAAGACTTAGTGCAAAACGCACTTGGTACACATACCTTTAAACGCCAACAACACGGAGGGAAACTCAAAGCCAAACACGAAATTGCCATTGCCGAACAGCTCAAATGTGCCCCTGAGCCGCTCCTAAAAATGCTGATTATTCATGAATTAGCGCACTTTAAAGAAAAAGATCATAACAAAGCTTTTTATCAGCTATGTTGTCATATGGAGCCTGATTACCATCAATTAGAATTGGACTTACGTTTATTTTTGGTACTACAAAAACAAGGTTTAAGCTTTTATGGCAAGTAACTTAACGTAAAAAGCCAACATGCCCCAAGAACATAGCTCACATTCACCCATGAATGACAAGCCCTAAACTGACAAAGCTGCTCGATAACAAAAAGTGCATCTCACCTTTGTGTTAAAAAACAGCTTTATTAAAATTACCTTAAAAATCAATTACTAACCATTTACAAACAACTGGGCTTGAGCCACTTTATAACCCAAGTTCCGCCATAAAGTCATCATCACTGTCTATTTCTTCAGGCGCCGCCGACTTTTTATTTTTACTCTCAGCAGCTTGATTAGCAATAATTGCATCTGGGTCCGCAGCTTCAGCAATATCAAAATCATGTAATTTAATAAACTCAGTTTTATCCATCGCAAGCTCTAAATAAAATATATTTTGGTTTTGTGTGGTAAATGTCACGCGACGTGCTTGCGGTCTATCCATGGTTGTATCAACAGAAATTTGCACTTGTTTATTTATTGCCATCATTTTTGGCTGGTTTTGCGTGATAGATGTGTGTAGCTGCGTACGCACTTTACCTGTAAAATCACCCACAATTTGGTTCATCAACTCACCCATCACATTTGATACATCATCAGATAAGTGACTATGTGCTATTTCTTCTTCAGGCATACCCATGTTACGCATATAATCTTGATAAATTTCCATTGCCGATTGCGCGGTAAAGTTAGTCACTACCAACCCCGTAAAACCGCCATCAAACAACACAAAACAGCCTATATCTGGGCGCATACACGTACGCGTGATTTTTTGAACCATTGCTGAATAAGCAATTTTATTGCCACTTGCGGAAGACAATACTTCAGTCACCGAGTTGCACAATGTGGATAGGATATCTTCTGTGCTAATCACTTTATTTCTCGCCATTTTTAGTCTCTTTTTTACTTCTTATCATTAATAGTAGCCAAGCTACTGAAATTATCACTGACTATCCAGTATAAAATGCTAAAATAGCGAGATTATTTAGAAAGAGAGATAAATTGTGACTGGCAAAGACAGTATTTATGCCACCGAGCAACAAATAAAAGACTTTAGCTTCGACGAAAACGTGGTTGAAGTATTCCCAGATATGATCCAGCGTTCAGTCCCTGGTTACGCGACAATCGTAAGTACGATGGGTAAACTCGCGGGTCAATATGCACAAAGTAATTCAAATCTATATGATTTAGGGTGCTCACTTGGCGCCGTTACGTTAAGCATGCGCCGTAATATCGAAAAGCAAAATTGCCAAATCATTGCCGTCGATAACTCAAAAGCCATGGTTGAGCGTTGTCAGCTGCATTTAAAAGGCTTTAAATCTGATGTGCCGGTTAATGTGGTATTAGGTGATATCACCGAGCTTACATTAGAAAATGCCAGTGTAATAGCGTTAAATTTTACCTTACAGTTTATTCCGCAAGAGCAGCGTGAAGCTGTGCTTAAACACATTTATGCGAGCTTGAAACCTGGTGGGGTATTATTGTTAAGTGAAAAAGTGAAAGGTGAAAATGATTTAACTGATAATTTACTCATTGATTTGCATCACGATTTTAAACGTCACAACGGTTACTCCGAATTAGAAATAAGTCAAAAGCGTACCGCCATAGAAAATGTTATGCGCCCTGACCCCCTATCAACACACATTGAGCGATTACATAATATTGGTTTTAGCCAAACACAAGTTTGGTATCAATGCTTTAACTTTTGCTCACTCGTGGCTATCAAATAACGGAGTCCTTATGAATTCTTGGTTTACAGACTTTTATGCCGCCATTGCGAAAACCGCTTTGAGTCATTGGTTAGAAACACTACCAGCACAATTAAGTCATTGGCAAAAAGAAGCGCAGCACGGGGACTGGCCCAAGTGGGAAAAAGTACTCAAAAATCTGCCTGAATCAAATACACAGCACATCAATGTAACAGATAAAGTCGAGTTCGGGTTAGCCAACGAGCTCTCAGACGGCCATACCAAGCAATTAACCCATTTGCTAAAGAAAATGATGCCGTGGCGAAAAGGTCCTTTTAATATTCATGGTATTCATATTGATACCGAATGGCGTAGCGATTGGAAATGGGATCGACTGGTTGAGCATATCAGTCCGTTACAAGGGCGCACTGTGCTCGATATTGGCTGTGGTTCTGGCTATCATTTATGGCGTATGCGTGGTGCGGGAGCAAACTTCGTTGTGGGTATTGATCCTTCAGATTTATTCCTATCACAATTTCAAGCGATTAAGCACTTCAACCCAGATCCAAGTGTTCATTTACTGCCATTAGGGGTTGAACAACTACCTGCATTGAAAAGTTTTGATACGGTATTCTCTATGGGTGTACTGTATCACCGACGCTCTCCGATCGACTTTTTATCACAACTGAAAGCACAATTACGTCCCGGTGGCGAACTCGTATTAGAAACACTCGTGATCAAAGGGGATGTGAATACGGTACTTGTACCAACTGATCGCTACGCTAAAATGCGTAATGTCTGGTTCATTCCAAGTACCGCAGCACTGACCCTATGGCTAGAGCGTGTTGGCTTCAAAGACGTGAATGTGGTGAATAACGATGTAACCTCACTTGATGAACAGCGTCAAACATCATGGATGGAAACCGAATCGTTAGCAGACTTTTTAGATCCTAACGATAATACCAAAACCATTGAGGGTTATCCTGCTCCTCTGCGTGCAATACTCACGGCTAAAGCGTAATCACCTAAATAAAATACAAGCTAACTCGCTCCCATGTATTTTATTGAGTCTGTAATTAAATGGTTTCATCTGTGTCTGCCATAAGGCACATATGAAACCCGACTTTCAATGGCCCTACTTTGTAAAGTACCACGATCACCCAAATCATATTTATAAGCTAATTCATTGTTATTAATAGTAAATATAGTAAAAGCAAATGCGTACAAGCACTTGCTGGTGGGATCAGTCATATTTACGCTAGCCGCCCCTAGTCAATTGTTGTAAAATACGCGCGTTTCTAAGCAATCCATAAAGCAATTTTTTGAGGAAAACCCGTGAGCGATCAAAAACAGTCTCTTAGCTACAAAGACGCAGGCGTAGATATTGATGCCGGTAATGCATTAGTTGAGCGCATTAAAGGCGTAGTGAAAAAAACTCGTCGTCCAGAAGTAATGGGTGGGATCGGTGGTTTTGGCGCACTGTGCGAACTTCCTACTGGTTATAAAGAGCCTGTACTAGTCGCTGGTACTGACGGCGTTGGCACTAAGCTTCGTCTAGCGATTGACCTAAAAAAACATGACACTGTAGGTATCGACCTTGTTGCCATGTGTGTAAACGATTTGATTGTCCAAGGTGCTGAACCCCTATTTTTCTTGGACTACTACGCAACTGGTAAATTAGATGTTGATACAGCAGCCGATGTAGTAACTGGTATTGGTAAAGGGTGTGAGCTGTCAGGTTGCGCACTGATCGGCGGTGAAACTGCTGAAATGCCTGGTATGTACGAAGGCGAAGATTATGACATGGCTGGTTTCTGTACTGGTGTTGTTGAAAAATCTAAAATTATTGATGGTACTAAAGTAGCTGCGGGCAACCAATTAATCGCACTTGCTTCTAGTGGTCCGCATTCAAACGGTTATTCTTTAATTCGTAAAGTACTTGAAGTGTCTGGTGCCGATACGAATGCCGAATTTGAAGGTAAAACGCTGGGCGAACACCTTCTTGAACCGACCCGTATTTACGTAAAATCAATTCTTGAATTACTAAAAGACGTTGACGTTCATGCTCTTTCGCATATTACAGGTGGTGGCTTTTGGGAAAATATCCCACGCGTGTTACCTGAATCAGCAAAAGCGGTAGTAAAAGGCGATAGCTGGGAATGGCCTGCAATCTTTAATTGGTTACAAGAAAACGGCAACATCAGTACGCACGAGATGTACCGTACATTTAACTGTGGCGTAGGTATGATCTTAGTGGTTCCTGCCGACAAATTAGCAGCAAGCCTTGACATACTTAACGCACAAGGTGAGCAAGCATGGCATATTGGTGAAATTCAAGATGCGACTGCTGGTGAAGAACAAGTAGAAATCGTTGCTGGTAAAGACTAATGACGCCATCTCGCTTAGTTGTATTGATCTCTGGCAGTGGCTCTAATTTACAAGCCATCATAGATGCTTGCCAAAACAACGATATTAATGGCGAGATCTGCGCTGTGATCAGCAATAAAGCTGATGCATATGGATTAGTTCGTGCTCAAAATGCAGGAGTAGAAACCTGCATTCTGAGCCATAAAGATTATCCATCGCGTGAAGACTATGATGTTGAACTGGCCGCATTAATTGACTCTTTTAATCCAGATTTAGTTGTATTAGCTGGATTTATGCGTATTCTAACCCCACACTTGGTGCAAAAATTTAAGGGAAAAATGTTGAACATTCATCCTTCTTTGTTGCCTAAGTATCAAGGGCTGAATACCCATCAAAGAGCAATAGATGCTAAAGACGATGTTCATGGTGTAAGCGTACACTTTGTAACGGAAGAGCTAGACGGTGGACCCGTTGTATTACAAGCTAAGGTACCTATCTTAGACAATGATACAGCAGACACACTCGCTAAGCGCGTTCATGAACAAGAGCATATTATTTATCCTTTGGTGGTCAAGTGGTTCAGCGAACACAGACTAACAATGGAAGCAGATTATGCCGTTTTTGATGACCAACCCCTTCCAATTCAAGGCACAGCGTACCCAGAATAAAAAAATTAGCGCTTGGCTTGTCGGGTTAAGCGCTTTCTTTTCATGCTCATTACTTGCAAATACACTCACTCCGTACCACGCAGAATACCAAATTCTTCGTAAAGGCTCTGTCCAAGGATCGGCCACTCGCGACCTCAGTAAAATTGATGAAAATACATATCAGCTAGAATATCAAAGTGATATTAAGTGGATGATCTTTAATGATAAACGCACAGAAATATCGATGTTTACGTTTGACAATAACCGCACCCAGCCCATTCATTATGATATGACTCGCAGCGGCACTGGGCCTGATAAAGAATATACAGTCAGTTTCGACCACACAAAGAAAACCATTACGTCAAACAAAAAGAAGTACCCACTTGATATTACGTGGCAAACCGAGCAACAAGATGCGCAAACCTATCAAATTCAACTACGTCGTGATATTAAAGCGGGAAAAACTAAGCTGAGTTACCCGATTGTGGATAAAAAAGGCAATCAGCGCAACTATGACTTTGAAGTTGAGGGTGAAGAGACCATCACCCTGCCCATAGGCAATGTCAAAACCATCAGAATAAAAAGGTTATATGACAACGATAAGCGTCAAGCAACGGTATGGCTGGCGCCAGAATATGATTATATGTTGGTAAAGATGTACAAAGGGAAAAAAGGCATTGAACAGTTTCAAGTTCAAATGACCAAGTACGACATTAAGTAAATGATTCAACATTGATACCGTAACTTGCTGAGTTGCGGTATCGTCTATTTTTATTGTCTCTAATTACACTAAACTAAAAAGATATAAATAGATATAAATAGATATAAATAGATATACGCCATGATAGCCGTTATATTTTTTCACCCAGTTTAAACAACACAAACTCACCGGGCTCCATTTTTTGCCATTGCTCATCATTGGTGAGTGGCCGCGTTGCAATTACACTCACTACATCATTTGGCGTGGTTTCTTCTTTAAAATCAACCACCATATCAGCATCAATCAAGGTGGCTTTGCCAAATGGCGCTCTACGAGTGATCCAATGCAGGTTATTGGTGCAATATGCCAGCACGTACACTCCATCAGTCAGTAGCATATTAAATACACCTTTGTCCTTCAATGTCGCCGCCAACTTAGCCGCATATCGAAAAACCACCGCCATATTTGAGGGTTTTTTCGGATACTTCTCTCTAATTTTATCTAGCAGCCAACAAAAAGCCAATTCGCTGTCTGTATTACCCACAGGGCGATAAAAGGATGGTTTCAGATCAGTGTAATTAGATAACTGCCCATTGTGTGCATAGGTGATCTCTCTTCCCCATAGCTCACGGGTAAAAGGATGAGTGTTTTCTAAACACACTCGGCCGCGATTGCCTTGGCGAATATGGCTAATAACCGACACACTCTTAATTGGGTAAGCTTTTACTAATTTGGCGATTTCAGATTGACAGCTTGGTTCAGGGTCTTTAAATGTACGACAGCCTTTGCCTTCGTAAAACGTGATCCCCCAGCCATCTTTATGCGGCCCCGTATTACCACCGCGCTCTAATAGGCCTGAAAAACTAAAACAGATATCTGTCGGTACATTCGCAGACATACCCAATAGCTCACACATTAAATAAAAACTCCTTTATAAACAGAACACAAAGAACAAGCTTTATACTTTTTATTTTTAAATGTCACAGTGAGTGTCATTGTTAAGTTTGTAGTATATATCTTGTGTAGCAATCGCTGTATTATCCCGTACTAATATAGCATCGTAAATACTCTATTTATTAGATAGATAAATTATTTAATGCACACCTTCCCCACACAATCTGTGGATAACTTCAGACATTCTCGGCTCACATTCGCTGTTTACATCATCACTTGTGCCTTTAAAACCTAAAAAATAGGCTTATTTTACCTCTATTTTCATAAAACTTACTAAGCCCTACATTGATAGCGCTAGTTGGGTTATAACTCATCTAAACGCTTTTGTGCTTGTGCCACTATTGCCGTTATTTCTGGGCTATTTGAATCACCATAGCGGCTGATGAGTCCCTCATAGGTTTTGATTGCATCATCTGGTAAGTTTAGTTGAACTTGCGAAATCCCTATATAAAGCATAGCTTTAGCAACTTTTTCTTGCACGACTTCGTTGTCTGATTCACCAAAATGGGCGATTAACTCTTCGTAGGTCTTAATTTCGTCTTTTGGCTGTTCTAACTGGCCTTGTGTGATCCCTTTATTAAGCATTGCTTTAGCAACTCGTTCTTGCACGGTTTCGTTGTCAGATTCACCAAAGTGGGCGATTAACTCTTCATAGGTCTTAATTTCTTCTTTTGGCTGTTCTAACTGGCCTTGTGTGATCCCTTTATTAAGCATTGCTTTAGCTACTCGCTCTAACACTGCTTCATTATCTGACCCTAAAAACTGAGTAATGAGTGTCTCATAGCTCTTAATTTCTTCTTTCGGCTGATTTAATTTACCGTGTACAACCCCTTTGTTAAGCAGCGCTTTCGCTACTCGCTCTAACACGGCTTCATTATCTGACTCTAAAAACTGAGTAATGAGTATCTCATAGGTCTTAATTTCCTCTTTTGACTGCTCTAACAACCCTTGTGTGATCCCTTTATTAAGCATCGCCTTAGCAATTCTTTCTTGCACTGCTGCATTGTCTGACTCTCTAAAACAAGTAATCAATTCCTCATAAGCCTTAATTTCTTCTTCCGACTGGTTTAATTTACCTAGTCTAATCCCTTTATTAAACATTGCTGTCGCAACTTGCTCTTGCAAAGCTTCATTGTCTGACTGACGAAAATCAGCAATGAGTGTATTATAAGTCTTAATGGCATCTTCAGACTGGTTTAATTTTCCTTGTCTAAACCCTTTATTAAGCATTGCCTTAGCAACTTGCTCTAGCACAGCTTCATTCTCGGACTCTCTAAACTGAGTGATGAGCGCTTCATAGCTTTTAATTGCATCGTCAAACTGCATTAATTCACTCTGTGCAATTCCTTTATTAAGCATCGCTTTAGCAACTGGTTTTTGCACTGCTTCATTCTCTACCTCTCTAAAGCGAGTAATTAACGTCTCATACGTTTTAATTGCGTCTATAGACTGATTTAATTGGCCTTGCGCCACGCCTTTATTAAACATTGCAACAGCCACTCGTTTTTGTATCGTGTCATTGTCGTTGTCAATGAACTGAGTAATGAGTTCATCATAGGTTTTAATTTCTGCTTCAGGCTGTGCGAGTTTATCAAGACATGTAGATTTATAAGACAGCGCACTTGCAAGGGTTAAGTCATCGACGCCCTCAAAAATATGTGAGGTTATAACATCCCATGCGATGATAGAAAGGCTAAATTGATTGTTAGAGAAAAGTTCAGTACCAATCTCAAGCCAGTCATCCTCATTCAAACGGGTATGTTCGAAACTTTTATACGTTAAGCTCTGTATATCAAGACTTAAAGAATCGATAAGTTTTGCTTTCACCTGTCTGATTTCAGAGAATTTTTGCATCCGCTCACTTTCATCACGTTCAAACTTATCAAACTTGCCTTTTAACTCTTGATTGATTTCTTGGAATGTTACTTGTGCTTGCGCTATTAATTCGTCACTGTTGTTTTTTAACCATTCTGACATATGTTTTTCTGAGGCGATGTTTGCTTCGCTTTTCGCTTTATAAATGGCAATAAATGAAGTAGAAAAACCTAAAATCAAAGCAATTATCGTTATCAGGATACTGTAAAAATTTAATTCATAAGATAAATCGGATATACGCCCATCAAAAACGTTCAATTCTTTATTTTGACTTTGTTCTTGCTTAGCAAGTTGAAAATTTAAAACCTTCTCTTGCTGAATAATCTGATTACTAATGCTGGCTAACTGTATTTTTAAATTAGTTTGTGTTTCTTCCAACTTTTTGAAGTCATCACCCAGTTGTTGTTTAATCCCTTTAGCATGGTCTTTTTGCTGTTTTAACTGTTCATCTAAAACGGCCATTTTTGTTTGAATTACGCTCAATTGCTGAGTGTATTTTTGACCCGCATTTTGCACAGGCTCATTTGCTGACGAAGTTTTCAGCAATATAAAACATAAACTTACGAGTAATAAAAAGAGGCGCATTCATCATCCTTATGGTGTGTTTATAATTGAATCGCGTTTATCAAACAGGCGCTTAATTTACTCTAAATACATGACTTAAAGCAAACTAAGTGACTGAAAATAAGGTTGTCTACCATATTATATTCGCTAAAAAACGCTCTTTATTGCAGGAAGCAATAAAAAGATTAGCTATGGGCTCGTGATATTCACACGTAGTTGAAAATACTTAACCTATTTGCACTGCGAGCGTTGAACATAGCGCAACTAACAAAAACACCAACCAAGATAGATGCTTTGCTTTTGAACCAAGCAAAGCCATTAAAAAATGTAAGGTAAACGTCACCATTACAATGTTCGCTATGGCTGCTTTAGTAATGCTAGGCTGCGCCAATACAAATAAAATGGCAGCAAAACCACACCATGCAATAGAGGTTAAATGCCATGCAAAACGCAATGTATGTCTGGTAAATTCAGTGCCCCCAAAAAGTGTAGGGAGATTATCTCGCTTGAATAGTCGACTTAAAATGTAACGCTCCCCCAAATAAGAATGTGCACCTGCAACTGCAATAAGTAAACATGCTGCAATATATAGTAATACTCCCACTTCCGTTACTCCTTTCTTTATTACGCTGAGTTTTGCGAGTATTTAATCACCCCGCGTGCGTTGGTATTTCAATGATAACTTATCTAAAAACTCACTGAGTAAATTATTCATATGCTGTGTGTCAAAGGTCAGTATATCTGTTGCTTTTTGCACCCACTGATGCGTGATCGATAGCGACTCGTCATAGGAGGCGCTAATAAGCGACTCTACACATTGTTGGGTGAACTCTAAATGACACTGAAAACCGTAAATTAGATCTGCATATTCAACGATTTGCCTCGGACACCCCAAGCTACTCGCCAGTATTTTTGAGGTTGGTAATAATCCAGGCATATCATTATGCCAATGCCCAACCACTTCCGTTGATTGGAAATGATCAAATAATACATTGTTTTCACCTGCCGCTGTCATTGTGACTGGTAAGTAACCTATTTCTTTGTGAGGACTAACCTCATACTTAGCGCCCAGCGCTTCACCAATCAATTGTGCGCCTAAACAAATACCCACAATGACTTTATTTAAAGCAATGCATTTACGAATAAAGCTGATTTCTTCAATAACATTGAAATATGCGCAATCACTGACGCTTGTTTTTGGTGACTGTGGTCCGCCTAAAATCACCAAAAAATCAAAATCAAACTGCTCAGGTAAACGTTCCCCCTCGTAAAATTTTGTACGCGTTATATGGAACCTATTATCGACAGCCCAATGTTCAAAAGCGCCAGGTCCTTCGAATGATTCATGTATCAAAAAGTGAATATGCATGTACGTTCCTATCGTCCATTTCGATTTAATTAGCATGATGATAACTAAACAAACTCACCCGTCACTTATCCAATATGACAAATACTATCAATAATCAGACAAAACATATTACGAGTGAAAATAGCTATCTACTGGATAGAAATAAACCACAATCACTAAATGCCCTTGCATACTATTTGCACATTTCATTTCTATTGTTTGCTTATGCCCATTTTGCAGAGGATTTTATTACATGAAAAAATCATACTTTCTCAAACATAGTATCGTAAACGCCATTATAGGTAGCCTATCTGTCTTTTTGCTTGCGTGTGGTTCCAGTAGTGGCGACACGTCTTCTACTAGTGCAAGCAGCACCGTAACCCAAGATACCGACACCACAGTTACAACCCCAATATCAACAGACACAGGTACATCAAGCAGCAACTCAACAGACGCCATTTTGTGTGATTATCATTACAATGAGTTTAATAGTTCAGAATCGGTGTCTACCTCCAGTAACGCCGACTGGGCATGTACAGGCACACAACGAACGCTGGTCGCAAACGGTATTCCAGATCATATGGTCGGTACTTTTCCAAATCAAAACAACCCTAATGAAATAACTGAGCAGTCTGTTTCCATTGCGTATACCTTAACCCCAGCACATACCGTAACAGCAACGACATTAGGGGGACCACAAGGCGCAACAGGGTATGTACTCAACGGCGTAAAAATTGACGCAAACACTGCTGGCTCTTGTGATGATTCAGGTAATAGTTGTAGTCTGGTTGGTAACACCGGAAGTTGGCATATTGAAGCACTCGGTCAAACAAGCTTTAACTTTGGTACAGACCAAAACAATGCACATGTACAACCCAATGGCGCTTATCACTACCATGGCATGCCTGAGGGTTTTATTGCACTGCGTGGCGGAAGTGAAACCACAATGACGTTAATTGGCTGGGCTGCTGATGGCTTCCCTATATACGCAAGATATGGTTACACAGATGCAAATGACAGCTCATCGTCGTTAAAAACACTACAAGGAAGTTATGAGCTGATCACTAACATAAGTAGCACCCGCCCTTCCGTTGATACGTACCCTTTGGGTACATTTGCCGAGGATTGGGTTTACGTGGCGGGCTCTGGTGATTTAGATGAGTGCAACGGCCGAGAAGGTGTCACGCCTGAATTCCCCAATGGTATTTATCACTATTACGCCACAGATAGTTACCCATACTTTCAACGCTGTGTTAAAGGCGCTTTATAAAATACGCCTGTGTTAATTAAATAGCGTCACTTAAGTGATTCGATTAAGGAGCCACTCATGAATATACCACTGCCTTCTAACTTATTCGCCATATTGATATTCTCTACGTGCCTATTTGTACCTCAAACTTCCTCGGCCCACTTAATGGTGGCGCAAAATGGAACATTAAATTTTAACAATGCGGGGGCGTATATGGTCCTGTCATTACCCATTTCAGCATTTGATGGGTTGGATAGTGATAAAGACGGTAAAGTCACACTGATTGAGTTCAACAATCATCGTTCATCATTGATCGCACAAATAAAAAACGCCATATTCACTATGGCACATACGCAAAAGATTCTCTTACACAACATCGTGCTTACACCACAACGCCCTCATAAATATCAAAATAATAGTGATCTGGTTGAAATTACAGACATTATAATTATGGGTATGTTTCCCGTGACTTATCAAAAAAACACGCTCCAATTTCATAACCTACTATATGGGAAGACAGCGCAAGAAAAATTAATAACTCTATCCGTTACAAAAAATCACACGACAAAATTAAATCAATTCGACTTATCAATGACTCAACCGTTTTGGGACCTATAACCTCGGCTTTAAGAGCAAAACCACACCCATACTACACAACGCGTCATCAGTATGGAGATTTGTAATCAGGTATTGAATATCTATGAAGTTTATTGCAGTAGTAGAGGTGTATCGCCTCTGCGCTGTTCATTCACTCTACATTGTCAACCGATGGGTTAAATTGACACTGAAGTGCTTGTAAAAAGTGATGGAGCATCTGATCCTTGCATACTCGATAATGCTTATTACCGGGTTTACGAAAAAATGCACTCAGCTCATGTTTACTCATTTGAACATCGACCAATTGCAGAAGGTCTAATATATCTTCTGCTTTCAAGTTGAGCGCAATCCGCAGTTTTTGAAAAATCATATTGTTATTCAAGCTATTTTCTGGCTTTGCTTGCTCACCCGCTCGTTTACCGCGCTTCAAATCAATAAAGCCATTAAGAAACGACGATAACTCTAGATCAGCCAACACACTAAAACCCTCTTCAGCGTCCTGTTTGAGCCAGCCTGTCACTTGTTCATTTGTCACTTTAACATCCGTCAGGGAGAACACTTCTATTACCTGATTATCGCTTAAATCAAAGGTATAACGTACACGTCGTAAAACATCATTATTATTCAAAACAGATCCTGATCACTCAATTAGTTCTTCACAATCGACACGATTGTGAGATATTTTCAATCTTACCAGAATCACAGCTTAACCCCTATTTATTACGTGTAACTCATGGATTGAGTCATGAATTGATAGTACCTAACCCTGCTTAGAGTGCTCTACCTAGGGTAATTGCATGACTTAGCGCTTTCCGTGCTTGGCTTATGGTGATCATCTCAGTCCGCTTGTTAACTTTCATCAATAAGAAACTTGTTTCATTGTGTTTGTTGTCTTGAATGCCCTTTGCTATGACAGATAAGTTCGGGTACGTTTCCACCAAAACACAAGAACCAACTGCGACACCGCCTATACCCAATAGCCGTTTTGACACTCGTTCAGCCGCTGCAGATGTTCCGTTTGGTACGGCCAGCTCAGGTACACCTACCTTGGCTTTCCACCCTTTAATTTGTTTCAGTGCTGCTGGGTGTGATGCAATAACACTGATCTCCTTATTATTATTAACATCATCAATATGCATCAGTGCACACATCTCAATTGGCGTCGTTATAAATCCAATGACATCAACTATGCGGTATTGCTGTACCGCTGTTATGGTCGCATCCACCAACTTTCCTGGAATCGTTGAGTTTTCAACAGCACTAAATGCCCATGTATTTGTATTATGTGCTTGCTCAAAGGTATGACTGGGCGTACCTGAAAAATTCACAGGCATTTTTAAAGCGCTCTGCTGCGCAAATAATTGGTTTATTGCGGCATCATTAAAGCTACCAGCCGAAGCTTGAACGTAGACTTCTCGCTTTTCAAGCGCTGTAGTACTAAAAGACAACATCCCGGTTGTTATACTGTAAAGTACACTAACAGCAACACCCAGCTTAATTTTTATCATTCAACCACTCCATTTATAAAATTAGTTAGCGTTCATATTTAACAAAATAATTTAAGCCCTTGCAGCAAATTTAAGCGATTGGTGGAATAACTGTCTATGCTCATAATCCATGATTAGCCTCAACCCCCAATATCTCGCTGATAAAATTAACAATATAACTTAACCAACCCCAACTTAATGACAAGTTATCCACTTTTTCTGTGGATAACCAAGCATGAAAAAGCACTGCAATTGCAGTGCTTTTTCATATTTTATGTCAAATAAAGTCAGCTATAAGCCAAATACCACCTTCTCACTTTTTAGCATTCGACTGCTTAGCCAGCTAAACAGTGCAAAGAGTGCCAAAGTCACTATAGTAGATATAACTAGCTGTGGCACCGGTAACGGGTTACCTTTAATAAACTCAATCATAGCGTGTTGCTGGGCTGCAATCGGTAACCACTGAACAACCTCAGTACCAATGTCATACGTCGTTACCATACTCAATCCCATTGGCACAAACAATACCATCGTCACATACGTTTGCGCTTCTTTGAATGACTTAGCCATAAAAGAAACAAATACCTGTAAACTGGCAGACATAAGCGCAATGGGTAATCCAATCACCATACATAGCAATATAAAATCAATACCGAGGTTTACACTGAACCCTAATTGCTCCCATGGCACCATGGCGTAAGCAAATTTAGACACCACAAGAATGAGTGCTAACCCTAACATTGAGTATGTTGCAATTGCGCCTGATTTGGCCAATACGATTTGCATACTACTCAACGGATGACTCAGTAGCAGCGCCAGTGAATTTCTCTCTCTTTCACCTGCACTGGTATCAATCGCAAGGTTCATCGCCGCGTAAAACAGTGTAAGAACAATAGACAAGGTCGCGATACCTAGAAACATCCCCCCTTTTGACTCTGGGGTTGCCTGATCATTCACCTGCACATTAACGGCTCGCATTACTGTTGGGTCAATCCCTCTCGACAATAGTCTAAGACTCGCAATTTCGCTGTTGTACTGCATCAGTGATCGTTCTAATTGAGCAATTGATTTGCGTAACTTATCATCAGATTTATCCGCAATAATCGTCACTTGGGCACTGCGCCCTTCACTCATTTTTTGCCGATAATTCTCGCTGATCTCTAAGGTTATAGCCTTAACATCTTCATCTGTACTGTGCTTTATTTCTTTAGCATCTAGATATTGAATGAGGGATGGTGCCACATCTGCGTTACTAATTGTGATCTTGAGCTCGTCCGGAGATGCAAATTGCTTTAACATTATCGAAAATAACACACACATCAAAATAGGCGAGCCTATCGCATAGTATAATCCAGCCATCACTGAGCGTTTATCACGGCCTGCATCCAGCACTTCTTTTTTAAACAATACAGTAAGTAACTTCATTACGCTGCAATTCCTTCATCACTGCCGATCAGTTCTATAAATGCTTCTTCTAACGTTTGTTTGCCTGTGCGTTCACATAAAGACTCGGGAGATCCCTCTGCGACTACTTTACCTTTCGCCATCACCACAACGTGATCACATAAAGCCGCTACTTCTTGCATCACATGACTCGAAAAAAGCACACAGTGCCCCTGCTCTTTTAGCATCTGCAGCAAATCACGCAATATACGTGTACTCATTACGTCAAGTCCTCGAGTAGGCTCATCTAAGATAATATTGGTGGGCTTATGCACAATTGCTTGGGCAAGTGCCGTTTTCATATGCTGACCTTGCGAAAAACCTTGGCAACGCCTATCTGCAATATCTTCCATTTTCAACTTCGATAACACATCCGTTGTTGCCTCTTTCGCATCATCGATATCCATGCCACTAAGTTGTGCAAAAAACTCGACATATTCTCGAGGTGTTAAACGCTCATATAAACCACATGGATCTGGGAATAAACCCAACTGCTGCTTTGCTTGCATTGGATCTTTAGCAACATCAATCCCATCAATTTCTGTGTTACCGCTATCTGCTTTTAATAACCCAAACACCGTACGAAGACAGGTTGTTTTTCCTGCACCGTTTGGCCCTAGCAACCCTGTTATTTTGCCATTTTGGGCGCTAAAGCTCAGACCGTTTAACGCATTCACCGAACCAATTTTCTTCGTTAAATTATTGACTGATATCATGAGTTATCTCCTTTTTTCTCAGGATCATTGCTTACACCTACTTGCGGTATCGCGCCATTTAAATTCATAAAAAATTGTTTTGTGTTATTTTTCTCTAAGCAACTGGCATCTAATGTCTCAGCGCTTTTTTTATTAATAAACTCGCTGACCAGTTTTGCCGCACATGTTTGTGATACCACGCCATGGGTTGCAGTCGGTGCGATTAAATGGCGCGCATTTTTCATTTCAACCATCGTCAAATCCGCCCACGTAGGCGGTGTTGCAGGATCGACGCCTCCAGAGAGCAATAAAGTCGGTATATCATTATTTAATGGCTTATAAAAGTCCTCGTCAACAGCGCGAACCTGCCAAATAGGACAACTGACATCCAGTCCTTCAATCATTAATTTGCCAAAATAGCTTTGCCCGTATTGCAACCGTGATTCAGTTGTTAAGCGAGGCCAATCTTCAGCACAGACGATAGCACTATGCATACCAAGCGCCATACTGTCGCTCATATCAGAGGACGACAGTAAACCAACCAACGGCGAATAATCTCCAGCCAATGCCTGAGAAATAGTCAAGGGAACCAGCGCGCGAGTACTGTGACTATATAGTGCCATTCGAAGCGTAGAAAAAAACTTTAACCGTGTCACTACAAGCTCTATTTTTTCATGCGTACGAGGGTGCCTCACAGTAACTTTTTCGGGTGATTCATCTAGTTTTGACAGCAGTATATCTAGCTGTTTGGTCAAATCTGGATATTGTTGAGCACATGCTTCATCTAATGCACAACGCTTAAATAGCGCTTTTAAAGAGGTATCAATTGCACTGCCTATTGCTGACAAACTTTGCTGCATAGGCACAACACCATCTAACGTGCTAGTTAATACAGCATCTGGAAACTGTCGAGTATATTCTTGCGCAATACGTGTACCATAAGACACACCGTACAAGTGCAGCCCTTTATAACCTAATGCTTTACGAACCGCTTCAAAGTCTTTCGCTGCTATGGGAGTAGAAAAGTAACTTAAGTCGATATTCAACTCACTTTTGCAACGGAGTGTATCTTCTTTTCCTAAACGATTCAGGTCTGCTGTCATATCATTAAAAGCAAACTGAGCAACTAAATCATCTGATTCACACTGAAGTTTATACGATTTCCCAGTACCACGTTGATCTACTAATAAAATATCTCGATTCTCACGCGCGTACCGCAAATTTCGATTGAAAATTGCAGCCAATTCAATCGCGGATTGTCCTGGTCCACCAGCAAAACCTAGCACCGCTTCCGTGGGGTTACTTTGTTTAATTGCTGGAATAATTGCAAAATGAATGTCAATTTCGCCAGCATCTGCCTTATCATCTGAGAGTGGTCGTTTAATACTGCCACACAGTAACCTATCTGCGAGGTTTTCTACGTAGCACGGTGTTAATGTCGGCTTTTCGTCAATATGCGTGTCTGCTAACACACCCACATTCATACCTAAACAGGTAAAAAGTATAGATAACGGTGCTAGGCCTAATTTGAATTTTTTTACTGAATGCATTATTAATTTTTCCTAATTGCATTAAACATCAGCTTAGTTGGCTTTAGTTTTGGTCTGTGTATCATTACAGAAACATGAGAGTAATGATGCCTCTGCACAATGTCAACTTGATAGCTAAGCACCTCGCTTTTAACCACCCAAAGCACCTCCCACTTTTTCTCACTCTGCACTTTAATACATTGCCAAAAGCCAACCTATATCAGATACAATAAAGCCGGGATAAACCCGGCTTTATTTTTTAATGACTAAAATCACTTCTTTTTCTTTTTAGTCACTTTTTGTTCGATCACCCACTTACCTTTATCAAGCGTCGCTTTCCAACCAGTGGCTTTGCCCTCAACTTCAGTCATAACATATTGAGTTTTCGTTTTTCGAGAATAACGAATAACGGCTAAGTTACCATCATCATCCTGTTCAGGTGCATCTGCCAAATAGTAAAACTTTGGTGAGATCCGATCTCTAAAACGCTTAAGTTCAGCGACTTTAGGAGCTCTGGTTTCCCTTGATTTCGGGAATGTATGCGCTGCTAAAAAGATCCCCGATGCGCCATCTCGCAACACAAAGTAGGCTTCAGATTTTTCACATTCCAATTCAGGCAGGTGAACAGGATCCTCTTTTGGTGGCGCAGCTTCACCGCTTTTAAGCAATTTACGGGTGTTTTTACATTCCTCATTGGTACATCCAAAGTACTTACCAAAACGGCCTGACTTCAATTGCATTTCTGATTCACATTTATCACACTCGATAACTGGACCGTCATACCCTTTAATTTTAAAGGTACCCTGCTCAACAACCACACCGTCACATGCCGGATTATTACCACAAACGTGTATCTTGCGTGTTTCATCAATAAGATATGAATCCATCGCAGTTTCACAAACTGGGCAACGCTTCATTTGCATTAAGGTTTCGGTTTCAACATCTTCCACATCAGCTGCAACGGCTTCATCACCAGACACCAAGTTCATCGTCGTTGTACAGCGCTCTTTTGGTGGTAAGTTATAACCTGTACAGCCTAAGAACACGCCTGTAGACGCAGTACGAATACCCATTTTTCTGCCACACGTTGGGCAGTCTATATCAGTTTCAACCATGACATTTTGACGCATACCGCCTTCTGCTTCTTCACCACCAGCTGTTGTTAGCTGCTGAGAAAAGTTTGCATAAAACTTATCGAGCACTTGCGTCCAAACACGCTCGCCTTCTGCGATATCATCTAAACGACCTTCCATTTTTGCAGTAAAGTCAAAATTCATTAGATCATTAAAGTTTTCAACCAAACGGTCTGTCACTATCTCGCCCATTTTCTCAGCAAAGAAACGGCGATTCTCAACACGCACATACCCTCTGTCTTGAATGGTTGAAATAATCGCGGCATAGGTTGAAGGGCGACCAATGCCGCGCTTTTCTAGCTCTTTAACTAAACTTGCTTCACTAAAACGTGCCGGTGGCTTAGTAAAGTGCTGTTTCGGATCTAACGCGACTAAATTAATCTCATCGCCAACAGCAACCGCTGGTAATGATTGATCTTCTTCATTCTTTTTACGCACCGAAGGCTGAACCGCAGTCCAACCATCAAAGCGCATCACTCGGCCTTTGGCCTTCAATGTATAATCACCTGCGGCAACAGACATCGTGGTTAAATCATACTCTGCAGGCGTCATTTGACATGCCACAAACTGACGCCAAATGAGCTCATACAGTTTTTTGGCATCAGCGTCAACGCCTTCAACATGGCCTGACAATACCGTCACGCTAGATGGACGTATCGCTTCGTGTGCTTCTTGTGCGTTGTCTTTCGCGCTATATTTAATCGGATTAGCTGGTAAATACTTATCTCCAAACTGTTCCGTAATATACTCGCGACACATAGACACAGCATCACTCGACAGGTTTGTTGAGTCAGTACGCATATACGTAATATAACCGGCTTCATACAAACGCTGTGCCAGCATCATGGTTTTCTTTACGCCATATCCTAAACGCGTACTGGCTGCTTGCTGCATTGTTGAAGTAATAAAAGGCGCACTTGGCTTACTTTTACTGGGCTTTTCTTCAACTTTAACAACTTTATAATCACTTTTCTCAAGCACAGTGACCGCAGCAGTCGTTTGCTGTTCATTCACTGGTTTGAATGCACTACCTTGAAACTTGGTCACTTCCAATCGAATTGGTTGCGTACTGGCAGTTACATCTGCATGAATATCCCAAAACTCTTCAGGAATAAACGCTTTGATCTCGCGTTCTCGCTCTACCAACAACCTCACAGCAACAGATTGCACTCGTCCTGCCGATAACCCGCGCGCCACTTTTTGCCACAATAGTGGTGAGACCATAAAGCCAACAACACGGTCTAGAAAACGACGTGCTTGCTGTGCATAAACCATATCGGTATTTAACTGACCAGGTGCCTCAAACGCTTGCTGAATCGCATTCTTGGTAATTTCATTAAACACCACGCGTTTATATTTTTCAGGTTCACCACCGATAATTTGTTCGAGGTGCCATGCAATGGCTTCCCCTTCTCTATCCAAATCGGTTGCGAGATAGATATGGTCAGCGTCTTCAGCGAGTTTTTGTAATTCTTGGACTACCTTTTCTTTACCCGGTAGTACCTCGTAATGAGGTTCCCAGCCTTTTTCTGGGTCAATTCCCATGCGTGCAACAAGATTCGCATAATCTTTGTTTTTTTTGTAAATGGCCTTTTCTTCTGGCGCCATTTTGCGCACTTCCGCAGGGCTTTTGGTGGCAACTCCTTTGGTTTTACCTGCACCTGACGTCGGCAGGTCCCGTACGTGACCGACACTCGACTTAACAATAAAGTCTTT
Organism: Pseudoalteromonas sp. MMG013; assembly: GCF_018100885.1. Classification (NCBI taxonomy): domain Bacteria; kingdom Pseudomonadati; phylum Pseudomonadota; class Gammaproteobacteria; order Alteromonadales; family Pseudoalteromonadaceae; genus Pseudoalteromonas; species Pseudoalteromonas sp. MMG013. Next base: position 82,005 of record NZ_JAGJEE010000014.1, read on the forward strand.
ACCTAAATATTTATTAATTGTTTTAGCCTTTGCGGGAGACTCTACAATTACTAACGATTTGCCCATAGCTGCCTATTTTTGACCGTTCTTGTCTACGTTTTTGCCCATCACGGACGACTAATATTTATAGGTATATCTACAAACACCTATTGTTACAAGCTTTAAATACAATCTTTTAGCTGATCACTGATTAATTACACAACTTTTGTTGCAATTTTACTCAAAAACTATAAACCCTAAATTAAGCTGCGCAATATAAAGGAATAGATACAAAAATGCCAACCTGACTGGTTGGCATTTTTCTAAAACGATCGCTATCGATCATCCGTTATACTAATCGCTCTGGTAATTTTTGTTTCTGTATCACCATTTTTTATCAAAAACTCAATAGATAGTGCTCCATCAAACTTTTTATTCCCTTCTAATTCTCGAGTAAGGGTGACAACCGAAAACATCGTTTGGTCAGAGTTCGTATTTGGGATTGTTTCCTGGTGTGAATTCAAGCTTAACTCACCATTCGTTGCCGTAATCGTCACCTCTGTACCTGCAGGTAAAGGATTACCAAACTCATCAGAATAATGAATGTAAACAACAAATCCCGTTACACCTTCATCGACCGTTACATCAGGGTCTGCGCTATTTGGATCGTCAATTGTCGATGTCGATAAATCAATCGTATTAACATCGCAAAACCCTGAGTTATCAGAGTTTTCTATAGTGGCTTTCACTAAGCCGCTTCTCGTTGATGTTGGATCAAATGGCACAGATTGGCAATTTGCAGGAACATGAATTAAGTATGGTTCAACACCAGAAGCCGTTTTAGGAATAGAAAACCTCACAAAAGGAACATCGCCAGACATAACCAGTTCAAGATTATCACGTACTTCTATTAAATCTCGTGTACATTCATTCGCAGCTTGTGCAGCTTCCGAACATAACAAGCCGTTATATTTGCCATCAGCAGCATCAAAAACGCCATTGTTGTTCAAATCACGCCAGTCATCATCATGACCCCCATTTTTCGTTGTAGTAGGCGTACAAGGGCCTGTACCGTTACTGCTACAGTTCTCTTTATCAAACACAGAGTTCTCGTTTGTGTCTAAGAAAGCTTCGCTTAAATCAAATTCTTGGCGGTATTCACCAAGGTCGAATAAACCATTTCTACGTGTAATACCGTCGCTCGCCTCTTCGTCACGAAAATTCTCTTGTCCTTTTGCAACCGCAAGTATACTGACACGCCCTCCCATCACCACACCATTGGGATCGTTTTTGGCTCTAAGAATGCGAGTCCAACATGGGGCTGCAGTACCAAAATAGAGATCACAGTTTATTGCGCCAGTTTTTGGGTTAGTCGCACCGATGCGATTTCCCCATTTAGCATCAGTAAATGGCCTATCTCCTTGGCTACGCCATTGCACGGTACACGATGCATTATCAGTGATACATTGAAAGGTATTTGTCCCATCAATGCTACCTATTGCCCCTTGCTCGGCTAATACCGTTGCGGTTACACCATCAGCATTAAATTGATTAAACTGATCACCAAAGAATACCGTGATATTTGAAATAACATTATTGTGATTTAACGAGTTACTATTAAGAATATCCGCACTTGCATCGAATGTATTCTGATCTGTAACACCAGAGCTTAATATTATTTGGGAAGAGACACTGTAAACTTGCTTTGACAATGGATATAAATGCAACGTTCCAGTTGGACAAATCGCATCAGCTGGCGTATTTTTACAAAGTTCAACATCTTCTGCCCAACAAGAATAATCGTCAGTTGGGGCCGAAACTGCCAATATATCTAGATCCGCTTGTTGAATATAACAAGCACGTACTACCAAAGGCCCAGGCACAATACCAGACTTAACGGTGGTCTGCACTGAGCCTTCTGTGTCGGTATTACTGGTTCTTTGCGTGAGCGTTGCCAACCCTTGATTATCCGATAATTTAAAATCAACTCGCGCTCTAGGTACAGCTAACGAGTCTTCATCAAGTAAAGTAAACTTTACTATAGACTGAGTTGGGATCCCCCCTTCACCTGGTGGAAGGGCTATAAATTGTTCCGTGACACTTTCAAATTTAATGGCTTGCACTGGCGCTGATAGCACAGGAATAACCGTACGTATGTTGAAGTTTTTACCGCCAGTTTGTACGTTAACCGTGACATCGTCATTACCTTGGCACCCAACTGCGCGATAAGTAGAACTTGCAATACCGTTAGCAGACCTAACCATAGCATCTATAGTCGCTTGGCCTGCTGTTGCACACGTCGATGAAAACTCCACATCAGTGGGAATATTGTAAAGGCTGCCTGACTCGTCTCGCAACGTGACGCTTATAACAGTGCTGCCGCCTGCATTTAGCGAAACCACATTGCCGTTTTCTATCGGCAAGCCGTTGTCGATTGATAATTCCAGGTCGGCGATGCCCACAGAGAAATTAATGGTACCTTCGACATTGTCAGCTTGCGCTGACGTTACTTTTAGAGTGCCTGCACCGCCTTCATTGCCTGGTTGTAGCTTTAACAAAGCTACACCAAAATTGTCTGTTAACGCATTGCCTGACGAAGGTAAGGTTGTTCCTAACCCTGTTTCTACATTTACCAAACCGACCGCGACACCGTCGCCTGTTTGCGCGCTGGTTAAACGTATATATATATCTGCTAAATCATTAGATGAAATAGAGTTTACAACTTGACAACCCGATGCTGCATTTAACGGGTCAATCAAAACCTCATCACGGTTAGCATCCCAGTTAGCATTACACCCCGTTAATAATTTAACATCGAGTACAAATTTCGTATCATCTTCAAGATTAGTGTCTCCAGATGAGAAAAACACATCCGACTTACTGATACTTTCATTGGTACTGGTATCTTGATAAGTGACCGTTACTCGACCAGCTCCTTTTGACTGACCACTGCCGAGTTCAAGTACTGCCAGGCCCTGCTCATCTGTAATCGCTCGCTCCGTACCATTTTTAATTTCACCTGTGAACTCTGTTGAAAATGATACAATTTGTCTCGCCAAAGCATTGCCATCTTTTTGCAACGTCGCTCTAATAAACCCAGGATTGTCTTGAGTTACAGGGTTGCCTTCAGTGAAAGGGAGATTCGCTTTATCCACCACTGAAACCGTTAACGTCACATCTCCTGATACACCTGAATCAGTCCCGCCTCCACCGCTAGAGTTAAAATCAAAAAAACCTGTTACCGTTTCATCTGAGGCAGCATAAGACACCGTTAACCGCCCTGCGCCTTCATTTTCAGTAGGTGCCAGGGTCACTACCGCCGCACCATTATGATCGGTCAGTACAGTCCCTGAGGTGGGAGTCATAGTCGCAAACTGGTCCGTGGTAAAGGTTACCCTTACGTCAGTTTGAATAATACCTTCTTTGGTTAATACTGCTGTCACGTTTAATGGTGCATCTACAGATACCGAATTACTCTCGTTGTTAGTTTTACTGCTCTTCCCGCTAAGTGTAAATAGATATTCAGACGTGTCGCCATCGCCACTATTATCATTCTTTTCAATTGAGCCACCACCACCGCAAGCAGTAAGCCACAAACTAAGCATCATAATGCTAAATACGCGCATTAAAGGCATTAAACCCTCTCCCTAGCTAAGTTTAAAGTTGTAATTTTTTATCATACTACCTTAGAAAGGTTCAAAAAATCACAGTTTTTTATCAATAAATTGTCGATTTATTTTGGCCTTGTGCGGTCAGCCTGTTAGGCTATGCTGATTTTCGATTACTTTAGTAACCTAAGTTATGCAAATAAATAATAAAATGAGCTTAACCACACGGATCATGATTGGTATGATCGCAGGTGTGGCTGTTGGTTTACTGCTCCAAGCCTTATTAGGAGACCAAAAGGAACTTTTCATTCCCTTAGGTCTGTTTGATTTCCCCATAAAAAGTGTCTTTGTTGATGGGTTTTTCCATATCGGCGGACAGATTTTCATCGCCAGCTTAAAAATGCTCGTGGTCCCCCTTGTCTTTATTTCTTTGGTTTGTGGCACATGCAGTTTAAGCGACCCTAAAAAGCTAGGTCGACTTGGAGGCAAATCAATCGGGCTATATTTAATTACCACCGCAGTCGCGATCACGGTTGCGATTAGCTTAGCGCTATTGGTGAGCCCTGGCGTTGGTTATGATATTTCTACCAATGCTAGCTTTGACGCAAAGCAAGCGCCTACTTTGGTCGAAGTCATCATTAACATGTTTCCGACCAACCCAATTAATGCAATGGCTGAAGGTAACATGTTACAAGTCATTGTGTTTGCATTGCTATTTGGTATTTCCATGGCTTTAAGTGGCGAGGCTGGCAAACGTGTTAGTGCGGTATTTGATGATCTCAACACGGTCATTCTAAAACTTGTGACATTACTGATGAACTTAGCGCCATACGGTATTTTCTGCTTAATGGCTAAACTTTTCACAACCATAGACATAGGCTTAATTTATGGTTTGGCTAAGTACTTCTTTGTGGTTGTTGCTGCATTACTCATACATGCGTTTATCAACTACTCAATCATTCTAAAAGTCTTAACTGGGCTAAACCCAATTACGTTTTTGCGCAAAATGAAAGATGCTTGCCTATTTGCATTTAGTACATCAAGCTCATCTGCAACCATGCCTATCACGCTTGAAACAGCAACCAAGAAGCTCGGTGCTCATAATTCTGTCGCATCCTTCACCGTTCCACTAGGTGCCACAATTAACATGGACGGTACTGCCATTATGCAAGGGGTCGCAACAGTATTTATTGCGCAAGTTTTTGCTGTCGATTTAACTCTAAGCGATTATCTAATGGTTATACTGACCGCAACATTGGCATCAGTCGGTACTGCTGGTGTCCCTGGTGTCGGCCTGATAATGCTTGCAATGGTACTCAATCAAGTTGGCTTGCCTGTAGAGGGAATTGCGATCATTATGGGGGTTGACCGCTTACTCGATATGACAAGAACAGCCGTGAATGTTACCGGTGATTGTATGGTAACTTGTGTTGTTGCGAAGTCGGAAAAAGAATTCGAGGTAGAGATATTTAACGACCCTAATGCAGCTAAAGCCTTGGAAGGCCATAAGTCTCTTTAAGCTAGCTCAATATGAACGAAACATTGAAACAAAAAAAGCCGCTCATTTAGCGGCTTTTTTGTTTAGAAATATGTTTAACAGTTCGCGTCGTAAACGATTAATGCCTTTTCAAGATCTGCAATTAAGTCATCAACATCTTCTAAGCCAATATGCAAACGAATGATGGGACCCTCTTGCCAGCCTGTGGTTGAACGTAATGCCGCCATGGATTTATTGGCCGTTACTAAACTTTCAAATCCCCCCCACGAGAAACCCATTTTAAAGTGATGTAAGCAGTCTAAAAACGCATTAATGGCTTTTTGCGAGCCTTTTTTCATTACAAATGAGAACAATCCATTGCTACCTGAGAAGTCTCGTTTAAAGAACTCATGGCCTGGACAGCTCTCTAGTGCAGGGTGACGAACATGATCTACCAAAGGATGTGCAACTAGCCAATTAGCCACTTGCAGTGCAGCCTTTTCATGTTGCGCCAGCCTAACGGGCATAGTGCGCAAGCCCCTCAAAGCCAAATACGCATCATCTGCCGATGTACATTGACCAAGTAAATAGGAGTGCTCCCTTAAAGTCGGCCAGTGTGCTTCATTGGCAACAGCCACGCCCATCATGACATCAGAATGACCCACGATGTATTTAGTTGCAGCTTGAATACTAATGTCTACTCCATGATCTAGTGGCTTATAATGCCAACCGTTACCATAGGTATTATCTAGCATCGTAATTAAATTATGCTGCTTAGCGACACTGACTAAACTTGGTACATCTTGAACCTCCATTGTAATTGAACCTGGCGACTCTAAAAATAACACGCGCGTATTAGGCTGTATTAATGTTTCAATTTCCGCACCAATCATAGGATCATAGTAAGTCGTTGTAATGCCTAATCCTAATAGAATTTTGTCACATAAATCCCGGGTCGGCTCATATGCAGTATCAACCATCAATAGGTGATCGCCTGACTTCAAAAATGACAGTAACGACTGACTAATCGCTGCTGCACCTGACGGATAAAGCGCACACCCTGCCGCATTTTCCAACTCCATAACCGCATCTTGCAACGCATAATGTGTATTCGTACCACGTCGACCATAAAACAGCGTTCGATTTCCTCGGCCTTTAACCGCATCCTGTAGCTGCTCCACAGTATCAAACACCACGGTAGATGCACGTTGTACAACCGGATTGACAACTCCTTGTGTATACTGGCTCTTGCGACCAGAACTAATCAGTTTGGTATTTTTCTTCATATATTAAACCTTTAAGATGCTCGCCAATAATCGATAAGATAGCGAGATATAGAGTCTTTACGCGTTAACTTAAATCCGGGCCCGTCATCTCCCCACTCTGTAAATGCATCAAGTTCAGTGCGGGAAAACCATTGGGCATGTTCTAATTCGTCTTGCTCAACCGCAATGTCTATCGTCGTTGCTTGAGCAATAAAACCCAGCATTAATGAGCTTGGAAATGGCCATGGCTGAGATGCTAAGTATTTGACATCATTAACATCAATGTTGGCCTCTTCTTTCACTTCACGAATCACTGCTTGTTCTAATGTTTCAGCAGGATCAACAAAACCCGCAAGCGTTGAATACACGCCATCTGGCCATTGTGATTGCCGCCCGAGTAGGCACCGCTCAATACCATCATTGAAGGTATGCGTAACCAGCATGATCACCGCAGGATCTGTTCTTGGAAAAGTCATGTGCTTACAATCTAAATTGCGACATTTACGCGCATGGCCAGCTTCAACACTGCGATTTTCTGTTCCGCATCTACCACAGAATTTATGGGTATTGTGCCAGTAGCACAGCCCCTTCGCGAGTACTCCTACTGAACCCATCTTTGCTGTGAGCTTAGGACCAATTTGACGCATATCCACAAACTCACCGTTATCCGGTAATTCAATTGCATGTCTGTTTTTCTCATGAGTTATATCCAATGCGAAATAACTTTTCTCATCACTTACACCCAGAAAAATAGCATTATCTAGGTTTAATGCCCTAATTTGCTCAAACGACAATGTCAGCAATTCACATGCATGAGGATCCACTAGGTTTTTATCCTCATCTATTAACAACCAGTGGCTATCACTACGCATTTGCGCAATTATCCAGTCGTTACTTTTACGCTCACTGGAAGCGCGATTCAAATGCATTTGTGTGTAATGTAGCACAATCTGTTCCCTGTATATTATTTTGCTCAAAACTAACATAAGCAAAGATAAAGCAAAACCATTTCAACCCACTAACTTTTAATCACCCCTCTATAAATAATTTAATAATTAAGAGTTTCTTGTGTAAAGTCGAAAATTCAAGCAAAAAAAAAGCCCTTTCGGGCTTAAGTTCTCATGTATTTCATTGTGCTATAACGAGGCAAGATATGCTTGCAGCTTTTGATTTTCGGCTTCTATGTGCTGATAAAACTCGATGTCTTTGAGTTTGCTTGCCGCAGCTGTATCAATCACAATCACTGCATCTCTATGCATTTGTAGAGCTGAAGCTGGACATGCTGCTGTAAGTGGCCCTTCAATCATGGCTTGAATCGCATCAGCTTTGTTCTCACCTGTTGCTAATAGCACCACTTTTTTGGCATCTAAAATAGTCCCTATACCCATCGTAATCGATAGATGTGGCTGGTACTCATCTACGCCAAAAAAACGCGCATTATCGTCAATTGTTGCTTTCGTAAGCGTTTTTACTCGTGTTCTTGAGGTCAAACCTGATGAAGGCTCATTAAAACCAATATGTCCGTTACGGCCAATACCCAATAATTGAATATCGATGCCGCCTTTCTGCGCTATTCTTTCTTCGTATTCATGACATGCCGAAACGGGATTTTTTGCATCTCCAGGAGGCACAAAGGTGTTCGCATTATCGATATCGATATGATCAAAAAGCTGGCTATTCATAAAGTGACGATAACTCTGTAAATGACTACCATCAAGGCCCAAATACTCATCTAAATTGAATGAGGTCACACCTTTAAAACTCATTTCACCCGCTTTATTTCGCTCAATTAGTGCCTGATACAAAGCGACAGGTGTGGAGCCTGTTGCTAACCCCAATATGGAATTTGCATTTTTATTTAGTTGAGCGGTAAAAATATCTGCGCCATAGGCTGCAACTTCAGTCGCATCATTTAGAATAACAATTTGCATAGTTTGAGCTCGATTTGAGAATTAGGAAAAATGGGATCTGAACCTTACTTCGCGTGCAATCAAAGAAAGGTCAGATCAAACCTAATTGGGATACATACTATTAGGCTATTACCATTATGACAACGCTGTCATTATTATCAGAAAATAACCGTTTGTAAAGTAAAAGTGAAAAAAGTTTTGTAATTACTTATTCAGTCTTGTGAAGGCCTGACATTATAAGACCTTCACAGTGCCTTGATTTAAACGCTAACGAAGATTTTTCGTCGATACATCCAATGCAATACCAATAACTGCACGGCAAGCAATGCCAAAACCGTTAGTAAAGGTTGCCATGCCTCTGACGCTCCCGTTACTACGCCACCAAAAACACTGCGTGCGATGAACGCCCAATCGACAAGCGAAGATGCCAAATAAATAATAATCGAGTTCGCACCGATAATCACAAACGGATACGCAAAGCGTTGCCCATCAAATACATCGACTAGGACATAAAACCCTGCGAGTAATATTGCGCTCCAGCCAACTGTTACGAGCACAAAAGAGCTAGTCCACAACTCTTTATTAACCGGGAAATAAATGTTCCAACCCCAGCCAAGTAATAAAGCGACTAAACCAAACCCGAGTAAACGAATAACACTATGCCATTGACCTACGGTATGAGCTTGCGCAATTAGCCGTCCGGCAAATACCCCTGCAATCGCGTTAACGATAGCTGGCAGACTCGACAATACACCTTCAGGGTCTACAGCACGATCTTGATAGCTAATTCCGGGTAGCAAGTGCTTATCAAACCATGCATTCCAACTTCCTACTGCCGATAAGTCACCCGCAACACCGCCGGGAACAGGGATAAAACATAACAGTAACCAATAACCAATCAATATTCCTCCCCCGATACAACCCAACATGCGAAGGCTTGTATGCCAAACGAGTAACATGCAGAAAAACCATGCGATTGCAATTCGGCCCAATACACTGGCATACCGTATTTCATCTAATGCGACGGGCATACCTGTACCCCATCCATGGTTATATAATATCCCCAGTGCAGACAATAAAAATAGCCGCTTTAACGCTTTGTTGTAGTAACCTCTGCGTTCAGAAAAAGGTAAATGGTCAATACGTTTAGGAGACAATCCCATCGCTACCCCTGAGAGAAATATAAACAGAGGGAAAATCAGATCATAAAATGTAAACCCATGCCAAGCACTATGAAGCGTCTGCGCTTCAAATACTTTCCATCCTTGCCAACCAGTTAGTACAAATAACGCTGCAAATATTGATTGTCCGCCTAAAATCCAGAACATATCCATGCCGCGCAGCGCATCCAACGAGGCCAACCGTTTTTTTTCGGTTTTTATTGTCATATTTTTATATACCTTACAAACAAAAAAGCCCCGCTATTACTTCAGCGGGGTTTTTCTCAGGGAGTGTTAAATCTGGCTTCCTGCAATAAATGTTGCTTTCGCAAATAACTGTTCATCTAGTACAACAAAATCAGCATCTGCACCTTCACGTAAATGTCCTTTACTTTTTAGGTTTAAATACTGCGCAGGATACAATGAAGCCATCCTTAGCGCCTCTGGAAGCGACACGTCTAAAGAATCAACCGTATTACGTACTGCACTTGCCATATCTAATACACTACCAGCGAGTTCTCCAGTCGTAGAGTTTAGCCTATCTCCGGTACGAATTACTTTTCTGCCATCAAAGAAGTCAAACTCCATATCATCGGTACCAACAGGTGGCATTGCATCTGTGACTAGAAGTATCTTGCCTCTTTGTTTGGTACGAAGAGCCAATTTTGCTGATGTGCTATGAACATGATGCCCATCAACAATAAGCCCACACCATGAATTATCATCCCACAAAGCCGCTCCGACGACTCCTGGTTCTCTAGACGTAAAAGGTGACATCGCATTAAATAAATGCGTAAACCCATCAACACCAACTTGCAATGCATTCATCGTCGTCTGAAAATCTGCATTTGAGTGCCCAACGCACACCTTTACACCTAAGCTAATTAATCGCTCTATATCTGCCAATGGTACAGTTTCAGGTGCCAGTGTGACCATTTTCACACCTAAGTCTTGACGAGCATAAATCTCAAACTCTAACTCAGAAATAGGCCTAATAAACTGCTCACTATGCGTTCCCTTTTTCGGATGAGATAAATGAGGGCCTTCAAAGTGAATGCCTAAAACTCCAGCCTGACCATTCTCAATTGCTTCTGCTATTGCTTGAGCAGCCTTGTCCATCACTTCGACTTTATCCGTAATTAAAGTGGGCATTAATGCCGTGGAACCGAACTTACCATGAGCAGCAACCATTCTACCTAAACACGCCGTCGTTTGTGCGGCATTAAAAAATGCACCACCACCACCATTCACTTGGACATCGATGAAGCCAGGTACAACCAAACCATCTAGTTCAATAACATCCTGACTCGATTCATCAACCTGGTAGCTTACTTTATTATGCTCCACTGCAAAAACGACATCTTTAAGAAAACCTTCACCGTCAAAGAGCTTGTTAGCGCGGTACAATTGTCTACCCATTTATTTTACCTCACTTAATTGCTGCTCGACCGAGTGTATAGCAAAATATATTGCCCCCATCTCTGGTGGCTGTTTCGGTAATTCAACTCTATTAGCGATCTCTGGTGCTAGCCATTTATTCAGTGGCTCAGCAAGTCCCCCTATCATCGATAATCGGGGGGGATTATTTTCAAGCAAGCGCCGCGCTAGGTTACTAACGTAATCTGCACCTTGTTTTACAATTGCGAGTGCAACAACATCATCTTGTTCTGCAGCTGTAAATACAAACCGCGCTAACTTCGCATAACTACTCGAAGGTTGACCGGCCATTTGTTCAGCAACGCCCATAGCCGTTGTCGTATTAAAATGCTGAGTTAACATTGAGGATAATAACGTTGTTTCACCTAATTTGTCTAAATCAAGTAATGCTGCTTTGACAGCCTCTAATCCCATCCACGCGCCACTGCCCATATCACCTTGTGCAAAGCCATGACCACCAAAGTTCACTGTTTGACCATTGACAAGTGAAAAACCACAAGACCCCGTCCCTGTTATTATTACAGCGCCATCATCTCCCTCATGAGCACCTATACAAGCTGTATGCAGGTCTGTTGTTAAAAACATTTGCTGGAATGGATGATCCCATTGCATTATTTTGTCATACAAAGCGGGTAAATTTACACCAGCCAGACCTAAACCTGCATTTAACGAGTGAACCTGCTCTACATGTAAGCCTGCATCTTGCAGTGCAAGCTGGGTAGAGACCATAATTGACTCTAGAGTACGTTCAAGACCGTGCAACGGGTTTGCGGGACCTCCTAGCCCAGTGCCTAACACACCATGCTCTAAAGAATAGATAGTAGCGCGGCATTTTGTTCCTCCGCCATCTATACCTATATATAATTGGTCTTGTTGCACCTGTTTAGCCATCATGTTGCGACCTCTATAAAATGGGTTTTTGCTCAATTTTATTTATTTATTTACTGAGCGTTCAGTCATGTTGAATTAATGTTACACATAAAATGACAGCGTTGTCATTATATTTTTTTTAAAAATGCGTCACATTGAAAAATTCTAATATTGCACAGAATGACATTATTGTCAGGGAAAATTTACCTAATTTATTGAAATAAGCCAAAGAAATGCCGTTTAAACTAACTCGGAGTCGACAAGTAGTCTCAATGTTTTAAACCAAAATAACTATAAAAAAACCCAATCAAATTGATTGGGTTTCTAAGCTTAGATAAAATTACTTCACGCCTAATTCTCTTAAGCGCTCTTGTAAATAGCTGTCGGCTGTATAACGTTCTGACAATTTCACTTGAGGGTGAGGGTGTAAAAACAACGGTAAAGAAATACGTGACTTTGATGACCCTTTACCTGTTGGATTTATCACACGATGAATCGTCGATGGAAAATACCCACCCGATGCTTCTTGCAACATATCTCCAATATTAATAATTAATGAACCAAAATCACAAGGCACATCTAACCAGCCACCTTCTTTGGTCTGAACCTGCAAACCCGGTTCATTAGACGCTGGTAACACTGTCAGTAAATTAATGTCACCATGCGCCGCAGCACGAATTGCACCTGGCTCTTCGTCACCTGTCATTGGTGGATAGTGCAAGATTCTAAGTAATGTTTGCTCAGATTGCGCAATCATGTCTTTAAGATCAATTGAAAACTTTGCTCGAACATCTTCTGGGGCTTGCGCCTGTACCCAACTTAACAACTCAGCAGCAAACTCATTCGCTAACCTATAATACTCGCGAATTTCTGCATCTAGTTGTGCAGGTACACGGCCCTTAGGGTACACATGAAAATACTCTTTGATATCCTTTACTGTAAAACCTTTAGCAACTTCCGATACATCCGGTGGGAAATAGCCATCTTGGGTTGCTTTATTAAATAAATAATCGTGTTTTTCTTCAGAATTGAAAAACACCTGCCAGTTTTCATAAATCGACTCAACTAATGACTGCGGAATTGGGTGGTTTTTTAATACACCAAACCCTGTATTGCGTAGAGATTCGACAAATTGAGATGCTGCATCAGGAGCACGATAATCGACTGTTGGTAGTTGTTGCATAATGGTTCCACCCAGATTGTTGCGTAATAAACCGGTCACTCTTGATAATACATTTAAGCGATCAATTTAAATAATCTAACATTGCTCGCGAGGATAGATAAATAAGCCAAATCAGATAAGGACTTTTGTCCTCTTTGCGCTCAGGTAATACAAGTAGTTTGATTTAGCTCAAATTTACAATGGGTAACCGAATAACCCATTGCAGACCACGCTCCGTACTGGCTACGCTATATTCACCTTCTAATGCGCCACTGATAATATTAGCTGCCACAGGCGCACTCAATCCTACATGACCTAAATTGCCACGGCGAGATGTAACAAAAGGCTTGAGTAACTCATCCACAGTTACGTCAATAAGCCCAACACCATTATCGCAGTATTGAATCTCTAACAATTCATGATCCACGGCAAACTTAATCTCTATGGGTCCTTTTTTATCCACAAGGCCATGACAGATTGAGTCTTCTATAATGTTGCTCATCACTAACTGCACCAAATTGGCATCCAAAGACATAGGCATATTTTTGCTTTGAGAAGTCAATTTAAACTCAACGCCCGTATCATCAATACAATACTGTGACACCAATTGATCCATCACTTCCACAAAGTCACACCGGCCAGGCTGTGCTGGCGACTCAGCTTTTGATATCGTTTTTAGTAAATTAACAAACTCAGCAACTCGACCTAAGCTTCTCTCGCACAACTTAATGCTCTCACATGACTGAATCAGTGAGTCACAAAGCATGTTTTGTGATAATGTTTGTTGTTCGAATGCATCTATTAATTCGCGTGTCAAAGCTAACAAATGGGAAACCGCAGTGATCCCCGTCCCTAAAGGCGTATTGATTTCATGGGCGACACCTATAACCATTTTGTTCAATGCATCCGACAGCTGACGTTTAACTTGCAACGCATTAACTTCAAGCAGTTTTATTTGAGTATTTACCCGGGCATTAATTTCAGCAGGTCGAAAAGGCTTACTTATATAGTCGACACCACCAACTTCTAATGCCTCAACAATATTTTCGGTATCTGTATATGCACTGACAAATACAATTGGAATATGTGATGTGGCCTTATTTGACTTCAATATTCGACATAAATCTACCCCACTCATTTTCGGCATTTTAATATCTGTGATAATTAAATCGGGGGTTTGATTGTCAATTAATTGCAACGCCGTATGTCCGCTTGTCGCCGCTCTAATTCTAAAACGTGGACATTTAAGAATAAGCTGCAACACCTGCAGGTTTTCCGCAATATCATCCACTATTAATATATCAAACATACTATTTCCCTAAGTCTAATGAATAGAAGTATAGCCAAATACATTCTGATTGCTCAGTACATGCTATCTTTATCGTTTTCTTGTGAAAAATGTATTGCGGACTATGGTTTAGGTCAGGGCATTTAAAAAGTAAAAGTTATTAAATGAGAGCGAAGTTGTTAGTTAACTTATTGTTTTATTCAATGGGCTTTTTGTTGATACTGTTGCTCAGCACGATGCTGTACTCTTTTCATATATCAAAACAAGAAATTCGTACCCTCAGCGCAATCAATACATTACAAAATTTAACCAGTGAGCTGAAGTTAAGTTCTGATTTACTGACAAGCTATGCGCGCAGTTATTCAGTAACAGGTGAACCTCAATGGCTTATTTTATTCAATCATGTTTTGGCCGTTCGAAATGGTTACTTTGCCCCCCCAAAAGATCCTATTAATTACTGGGATAACTTAGCTAGAAGCTCTGTTAGACACCTCAGTAATTCTTTAGATGAGAAAAGCCACCCTTCCATTATTGAGCGTATGGCCAACACAGGCATTCAACAAGAAGAAATATATAACCTCACCATTGCACTTGAAACATCAGAACAATTAGTGAAACTCGAAGAGCAAGCATTTGCCCTTATTTCGTCTGACACTCACAGCGGGAAAATTGCAGCGCAAAATATTGTGTTTGGCCAACCATATTTAAAAGAAAAAGCAAAAATCATGAATGCAATAGCCCATGCTAGTAATGTAATAGGCATAAGAAAAAGCCTTCACAGAGACGCGTTAACTCAACAAACCAACCTCAATAAAATGCTTTTAATTGCCTGCTTTACACTCATATTCTTAATGTTTTTAATATCTTACATCATGCTCAGAGTTCGCTATTTCCTGCCGTTGAGGCAAATACATAAAGCCATCGCTGAGTCTGGTAACAAAAAAAACTATGCCTTACAACTCCCCCCTAATTTACCCGGTGAATTAGGTACGTTAGCCCGCGAGTTTAATAGTACACTTAACCAGTTAAACCGTAAAATTCATGCTGCAAGCAGCATCGAAAAATACAGCACGTCATTACGGGGAAAGAATCTATTTAATGATGTGGTTAAAGAGTCACTTCAATTTGTTGCATTAGAATATCAAGCGCCAAGTTGTGGTATTTTCACCATTGAAGAAGACCGCTTTCAATTGTTCGACTTTACAGGAGCAAAACCTTGTTTTGACGAAGCATCTCCTTATATAAAAGCAACCGTAAAAACAAGTCAACGCCAACACTTATCCTCAACTGACCAGAACTTTATCATTATGCTCGAAGAGCAGCCGCTACAGTTAGCTGAAATTCATTTATTACCTTTGCTAGTTAGTGATCGCTGTATAGGCATCTTATACATTGGCTGTGTGTTCAAATTAAGTGATGAGCAACTTGATGGACTAGATCAAATTAGTCGTGAGCTTGCTGTCTCGATGGAGATTAGCAGCCATAATTTAAAGCAACAAGAAATTAAAACTGCACTCTCACAACAGCTAGAACTTACCCATCATATCGTTAATGCAATTCCGAATCCCACATACTACCGAGATGAAAATGGGACATTCATGGGCGTTAATAGAGCGTTTTTACAGTTTCTCAATCAATTCGAAGTCGATGTTATCGGATCATCACTTAACGATGTGTTTGATTCTGGAACCGCCAGCTTATTTTATGATCAAGCCCAAACCATATTCCAAAATCAAATAAATGTTGTTTACGAACTCATTACACTAGATGGGCACGACAATGCCGTTGAACTCATCGTCTATGAAGCCCCTTTCTTTGATAGCCAGGGCCAAGTCGCAGGTATTGTGGGTATGTTCCTTGATGTGACGCAAAGAAATGAGCTAGAAAGAGAGCTGCTTGCGTCTAAAGAAGTGGCCGACCGTTCTGCACAAGTCAAAGGGGAGTTTTTAGCGAATATGAGCCATGAGATCCGCACCCCTATGAATGCGATTATAGGGATGGCTCATCTAGCACTAAATACGGATCTAAATCCTAAACAACATAATTACGTGCATAAAATCGATGTGGCTGCAAAACAACTACTCAGACTAATAAATGACATTCTAGATTTCTCAAAAATTGATGCGGGTAAAATTGAAATTGAAAGCACCCCATTTGAACTAGACAAACTTTTAGAGAATGTGACAACCATCATTGCCATTAAAGCACAGGAGAAACGACTGGAATTAATTTTTGATGTACCACAAAATATTCCAAATAACCTGATGGGCGATCCCTTGCGATTAAGCCAGGTTTTAATCAATCTTGCAGGCAATGCCGTTAAATTTACAGACCAAGGCACAGTCACCATCCAAATTCGCCAACTTGAAACAACCGAAAAAATTTCAAAGCTCACTTTTTCTGTTATCGATACAGGCATTGGCATGAACCCCCAACAACAGAAAAAACTCTTTAAGTCATTTTCTCAAGCCGACTCATCAATAACCAGAAAATATGGCGGCACAGGTTTGGGTTTAACCATCTCACAGCAACTGGTCAAACTTATGGGTGGCGAGATCTATGTTGAGAGTTCTAATGGTCAAGGCTCAACTTTCTCTTTCACACTAGAGCTTCCTCTCAATGAAACAATCACGAACAAAGATGTACCCCGCCTCAATGGGCCTAGAAAGATCTTAATTGTTGACGATAACGAACACGCTAAAGAAGTTCTGTTCGGCATGCTCAGTAACATGAATGCGTCTGTATCTTGTGCATCCAATGCCACCGATGCAATTAATATGATCATCAAAGCTAAGCATCCTTATGATGCTATGATTATAGATTGGCAAATGCCGGAGTTAGACGGTCTGACAGCCATTGAAATACTAAACAAACGACAACTGCTCAATCAAACCAAGGTGTTATTAACAACCGCCTATGGTAGAGAACTCGAGCTAAAAGAACACGAAAAGTCAATAATTGATGGGGTGATATTAAAGCCTGTGAGCGCCTCTCATTTATTTGATACACTCGCCGGTTGCTTAGGAACTTATACACACGAGAGCACACAGCAAAACAAAATAGCCAGCCATCCTCATTGCTTAGCAGGTATTACTATACTATTAGCGGAAGATCAGCCTGTGAATCAAGAGATAGCAGTCGAAATTTTATCAAGCTATGGTGCGAACGTTAAAGTGGCAAACGATGGTATTGAGGCTTTAAAACAACTCGAAGAAGATATCTTCCATATTGTTTTAATGGATATGCAAATGCCCAATATGGGCGGTATTCAAGCTTCACAAGAAATTCGTAAATTTAAAAACGAACGTGATCTTCCAATTATCGCGATGACAGCCAATGCAATGCAAGAAGATATTTCCCTATGCCTTGACGCCGGTATGAACGACCATATCGCAAAACCCATCGATGTGCCCACAATGATAAGTAAAATTCAACAATATGCCTCTCCTCTAAAGCCTGACAATACAGTTCAAACACAAATCTCATCATCAGATGAAGCTACATTTGATACCCTCGACGAGGCATCCTCTGAGCGACTTATACATGGGATTAACATTGAAGAAGGCATAGAACGAGCTGCTGGAAATAAACAAATATATTTCAATATCCTCACCACCTTTTTATCACAACAAGTGGAGGAACTTATAAACCTCAAGCAAGCTGTCGCCATTGCCAATTATGATCTCGCCGCAAACATCCTACATGCGATTAAAGGCGCAGCGGCAAACTTGTCAATATACTTCATTACAGACAAAGCAAAATCGCTAGAAAGCCAGTTAAAAACGATGACTGTTAACATAGATGACATTGACGCGATGATAGAGTTTGTTCGCAGAGCACTGGTACTATGCCCTCGAGTAATTGCTCAGCAGCTGCATGATAATACGGGCATAGAGCATGAACCTGACTCAATACAAATTTTAGAAAAGCTTGCTCAAGCATTGCAAGAGTTTGATACCAATGCCTCTGATATTGTTTTGCAATTAACCTGCAATGAGTATTTAAGTTCCGAAGAACTCGATGAACTTAAAACACTCATTGCTCGATTTGAGTTTACACAAGCACAGGTTGCGCTGACAAAAGTACAGAGTAAAATTTCTAAAGGTAGTTCAACTTACATGCACTGAGGTTTTTTACCCAATTGCCATGCCGCTCTTTTTAATTGTGACGCTCCTCCCATTTTCGAGCTTAAGTTATCAATGCGACTCTGTGGAGCTGGGTGCGTTGACATAAACTCTGGTGGACGGTTCCCCGATGATGCGGCTTCCATATTTTCCCATAATGCTACCGACCCTTCAGGTTCAAAGCCCGCCTTTGCCATTAGTTCAAGCCCTATTACGTCCGCTTCACTTTCGTGGGTTCGTCCAAATGGTAGAGCCACACCGTATTGTGCACCCAGTCCTAACCCCTGCATAATTGCATTACGGTATTCAACATTCCCCATTTGCAGCGCGGTACTACTCGCTTGAAGACCAAATTGCAACAAGCTATTCTGAGATACTCGCTCATTTGAATGCTCTGCAATTACATGACCAACTTCATGTCCCATGACTGCAGCTAATTGATGCTGATTTTTTGCCACCTTAAGTAAGCCTGTGTGCACCCCAATTTTACCTCCCGGTAAAGCAAACGCATTTGCACTCGATTCCTTGAATACGACCACTTCCCATTGCTGGTTTGCATAATTACTGGGTAATTCAGCAATAAGATGATTAGCTATACACTTTACATACGCATTTGTTACAGGATCATCTTCTATTGTTTGCTCTTTTTTCATTTGTTCAAAACTCGCCGATCCCATTTCATTCATTTTTTGATCTGAATAAAGTGCTATTTGAGTCCGGCCTGTCGGGGAAGTTTTACATCCAGCAATCACTAAAACAATTCCGACGATCAACAGTATTTGTTTCATATTATTATCCAAGTTATGTCATTTATTGCTCTAGTTTAAAACATCTATGATTTGACTCAAGCGGTAAGCTCATACTTTTTTATGCATTCAAACACCTGAATCGCCAATTTATCTTTAATTGCCAAAAAGTTAAAACCTTAAAACCATTCACCTCATATCAACCTAATTTAGGGAGAATTTGTTATTATTGAAAACCGTGTGATAATAAAGCATAACCAATGACTCTAGACCACCCTCTCGGCCGATTCTTATTACCTTTGCTCGCAAGTATTGTGGCACTCACACCTCTGGCGATTGATTTATATTTACCAGCCATGTTGGTGATTGCATCTGATCTTAACACCGACCTGGAAAACGTTCAGGTTTCTTTAAGCAGTTACTTAGGTGGATATGCGCTTGGGATGATGGTTTTTGGCCCACTTGCAGATAGGTTTTCACGAACTCGTCTTACTCAAATTGGGTTACTCGGTTTTGCAATGACCTCTGCAGCACTTGCAATCACACAGGACATTCAAGTTTTTTGTATATTAAGAATCCTCCAAGCTTTTTTTGGCGCCGCAGCCTCTGTCGTTGTCCCTGGCGTAATTAGACATTATTACAAAGAAAACACTGCCAAGGGCATGTCATATGTGTCTATGATCATGATGGTGGCCCCACTGGTTGCCCCCTCACTCGGTGCTGTGTTGATGCTTGTCTGGCATTGGAGTGCCATATTCTTTGTATTAACAGGGTATGCTATTACCATACTTATCATTACACTCACTGTCAGTATTGATGTCCCTCGGTTTACAAACGATAAAATGACACTTCATTTTTTTACTCGCAACTATCTGACTGTTTTTTCTAATAGATCATCTCGCCACGATATATTAACGTCAATGCTCGTATCATTTGCTTTTTTTTGTTTTTTAACATCTGTCCCATTTATTTATCTAGACTACTATCAAGTATCTGAGCAATTATTTGGAATGCTCTTCGCGCTGAATATAATTGCCTTGATGTTTGGTAACTTTCTCAATACCAGACTCGTTCCCAAGATTGGATCCAGAAAAATGCTCTATATTGGCCTATTAATTGGTTTAGTTTCAGGGATATCTGTATTAGTGCTTAGTATTTACGGTGTATCTGTGTGGGTACTTGCCAGTGCGATTGCACCGCTTATGATGAGCTTAGGGATCACAGCAAGTAATGCTGATGCACTCATCTTAATTGCATTTGAAAAACATACGGGAACGGCAACCGCTGTGATCGGCACACTACGGTTTGGCAGTGGCACATTAGTAGGTCCTCTTCTCGCGCTCATACAGCCACAAAATACCATTCCATTCGCTGCACTGATGTTTTCAGCTGTAATACTCGCTGGGCTATGTCAAATTCAACACCCGCGTTTTTTGCCAGATACAAAAAAGGCCGGAGAACCGGCCTAGTTATATATCTTTTTCAATACTTATTCAGCTTCTTTAGACACCATAACCATTGCCGGGCGTAATAAGCGTCCGTTTAAGGTGTAGCCTTTTTGCATAACGGCAAGTACTGTATTAGGTGAAACATCATTACTTGGCTGAATAGACATCGCTTGATGAAATTCAGGGTTGAACGTTTCACCTTGAGGGTTAACCGTCTCAACACCAAACTTAGCGACTGCATCTGCAAAGCTTTTTAATGTCATATCGATGCCTTCAAGAACGGGCTTCAGCGTTTCATTTTCTTTATCTGAAAACTCAATCGCACGCTCTAAATTGTCGATGACAGGTAATAGCTCATTTGCAAACTTTTCTAAAGCAAACTTGTGTGCCTTCTCAACATCCTGAGCTGCGCGACGACGCATATTCTCAATATCAGCCGCAGCACGGACAACACTATCTTTTTGATCAATCACTTGCTGCTTCGTTGCTTCAAGCTCAGCGTATAGACCCGCTATTTCTTCTTCAGGGCTTAGTTCAGCTTCAACTTCGTTTACTTCAACTTCTTCAACTGAGTCGACGACTTGCTCAACTGGCTCTACAATTTCTTGCTCATGTTCAGTGGCATTATTTTGCTCAGACATGTAAAACTTCTCCGATTCTTTACAATTGTGGCTAATTATGGGGATTGAATTCTTAGATTCAAGTCCCAAAACTCTCAATTTTAGAAAATTCTCCAATGATTGCTTCTATGGGCGCATATACTGGACAAATTATACAAAAGCGACTCTGATACTCACCCTCAGTAAAGTAAGGCAAACTCAAGATTAAGGAGTCTTCAATGTTTAGAGTGTTAAGTTCGTTGGCATAGAGAACTGATATGCCATTTTTGAATGCCAGCCGGTCTTCCACCTCATGTAAAAATGGCACCCCAATATTGAGTTCTCCCTCGAGCTCAAGGCCTTGATATAAATATCGCTCTCCAACGACAATACTATTATCTGTACCCAACTGTTGATTCAGCTCTCGAGTCCATTGCGCTAGTTGATCATGACACTGTGGCGGAGCACAGTTTGCCATTGCCTTCATTCGATAAAGACCTTCGATCAACGTTTGTTGACTAAATACCGTATTCATCCACGCGGCAAATTGGTAACGTAGTGCATCGGTATCATTTTCTGGCTTTCTAATACAAATATTATGAGACTGCCCTGCCTTATCAATCAATAACACAAGCCAAGTCATACTATCAAAGCCTAAAACTTCAACCCTAAATACCAATCGAGAACTCGCTTGCGGCAAGCCTACGCAACAGCACACTTGATACTTTTGACTCAAACCATGGGCAAACTCAACCAACTGCGTTTGTTGTGGCTGCCAATAAGCCCCTACTTTTGTTAGTTCAAAAAATTCCTCAAACCAATATCGAAAACCCGCCTCAGTGGGCACTCGGCCAGCTGACGTGTGAGGTGAATATAATAGCCCTTCTCGCTCAAGCCTTGCCATCACATTTCGAACCGTTGCAGAACATACAACCATGCCTTTTTGCTTGGCTATTTTACTCGATGCAACGGGACTACCTTCGCTATCGCAGTAAAGACTCATAACGGCTGTAAAAATTTGTTGGTCACGTGCTGTTATTTTCATATTATTTTAATGGTGACGTTAATTGTCAGTTTCAAGTAGCAAAGATTTCAGTTAGTCTTGCGCTATAAAGAACAAGGGCTATATAAAGATGACATCACCTTTTAAAACCATAGGTTTAATCGGCAAACCAAGCCATGAAGGCGCCGCGTTGACATTACAACGCTTATATACCTTTTTGCAAGCATTAGGTTACGAGGTTTTAGTAGAATCTCGCGTCGGTGCCCAAATTGACGCCATAAACAACAATTCATTAACAGAACTTGTCGAATTAGGTCGTTTATGTGATTTAGCAATTGTCGTAGGTGGCGATGGTAATATGCTAGGCGCTGCAAGGGTATTAGCACGCTTTGATGTTGCTGTTATTGGCGTAAACCGCGGAAACTTAGGCTTTCTCACCGATTTGAGCCCTGATGGGTTTGAAGCAAGCCTTGAAGCCGTATTGCGAGGCGAGTTTATTGCCGAGTCTCGATTTCTGCTCGAAGTTGAAGTTTACCGTCATGCGGAATTAAAAAGTGCTAATTCTGCGGTTAATGAAGCGGTTTTACATGCCGATAAAGTCGCGCATATGATTGAGTTTGAAGCGTTCATTGACGATGAATTTGTGTTTTCACAACGTTCCGATGGACTGATAGTATCAACACCAACAGGATCTACAGCTTATTCATTATCAGGCGGTGGGCCAATTTTAACACCTGAGCTCAATGCAATGGCGTTGGTGCCTATGTTTCCACATACACTCTCAAGCAGACCTTTAGTCGTGGATGCAGATAAGCAAGTCAGGCTCAAACTAAGTTTATCAAATACTGACAGTTTACAAGTGAGTTGTGACAGTCACGTAGTACTGGCTGTATTGCCCGGTGATGAAGTGGTGATAAAAAAAGCAGATAAAAAATTGCGCTTAATCCACCCGAAATCATATTCCTACTACAATGTTCTTAGACAGAAATTAAATTGGGGTAGTAGGCTTTACTAATGCTATAGAGATGACGCACAATAGCAAATTAGCATTTTTCTAAATTAGGAAATTATAAGAATTATGAGCTACATTGTTTTTTCTACCTTGGTATTACTTATTACCTTATTAGGTGTCTATGTGGTTATTGAAAATAATCGTAAAAAGGCCAGAGACGCTGAGAAAAAAATATTCAATGATCGATTAAAAAATATCACATCTCAATTTAAATCTAGAACTGCAGAGTTTGTTGACGCAAAAGCACTGCGTCCAAAATACTCTCCTAAAATTAACGCTATTGTCGGTAATTTTTTCGTTGTTCAGCCTCATACTGAAGAAAATCTTGATCAACTTGAGCGTGTTGCCGAGCAGTTTGTTATGTCTGTAGTTTTTGAATTAAACAAATGCCGTGAAACAGGCAATATTGACTTGCTCGCCGATCAGTTACAGTATTTTGTTGCAGAACTCCCTACCTCGGGGATTGCCTTTAATAAAGAATTCTATCATGAGATTTTACCTGCATTAATTGTCATGATAAAAACCCCAGACCAAGGCCCTAGTACCCCGCAAAGTGAAGAGCCTACTGACGGCCGAGATGCTGTACAATTAGAGAGTGAACAAGAGACAGAAAAAGACACCACACAAAAGGCTGCGGCTATAGCTCAATAATTTAGGTTAACGACTTAATAAAATCTATTTTCAGGTTGCATTTATTATAAACACTGTATAAATTAACAGTAAATAACTGTTTGGATACACAGTATGTTAACCAATTTGGAAGTCAATGACTTCGCTATCGTAAGTGCCCTCAATATCGAGTGGCACGCTGGTATGACTGCCATCACTGGTGAAACCGGTGCTGGTAAGTCAATTGCAATAGATGCCCTATCGTTATGTCTCGGTGAACGTGCTGATCCTGCCGCGGTTCGTCCAAGTGCCGATAAAGCACAAATAAGTGCTCATTTTGATATTAGCCAGCTTCCTATTGCACAACAGTTTTTATCTGAGCATATGCTTAACAACGACGATGAAGATTGTATTTTACGTCGAGTCATTAGTAAAACTGGCCGCAGTAAAAGCTATATTAATGGCATTTCCGTCACTGCCAGCCAACTTAGAGAGCTTGGTCAGTACCTCATTTCAATTCACGGCCAACATGCCCATCAGTTACTACTTAAACCAGAACACCAACTGCATCTATTGGATTCTTATGCTGGCCACACGCCACTCATTAATGCAGTCAGAACTCAGTACATTCACTTCAATAAATTACAACGTGAGCATAGCGAGCTGCTAAAGCAACAACATGCACAGGCCGCACGTCAGCAATTGCTTGAATATCAAGTGGCCGAGTTGAACGAGTTTGCAATCGCACAGGATGAGTATGAAGCTATCGAAGTCGAACATAGTAAACTCAGTAATAGCCAAACAATTATTGAGACGTGTCAACGAGAGTTACAACACTTATATGAACGAGATGAACAAACAGTATTAAGCCAGTTACAGCAAAGTGTGCAACAATTTGTTGATTTAACTGGTTACGACCAAGCTTTAGAACCTATAGCACAAATGCTTGATGAAGCAGCTGTGCAAGTTGAAGAGGCATGTAGAGAGCTACGTAGCTATAGCGAAAATATCGAACAAGACCCCATGCGCCTGCAAGATGTCGAGTCTCGGCTTTCTCAAGCTATGGACTTATCTCGAAAACATCATATAAAACCTCAGGAACTGTATGAGTTTCATCAGCAGTTGTGCGATGAGTTACAAAGTATCAGCTCAGATTCTGCACGCATTGATGACTTAGAAATAGAGATAGCAGATTCATTACATGCATATCAAGTCGCTGCACGCTCATTAAGCGACAGTCGCTGTAAAGCAGCAGCCAAACTCAATGCTTTAATTTCTCAAAGCATGCATTCGCTATCAATGGACAATGGTCGTTTTTCAATTGAACTACAACAAATGCCACAACAAAAACCTAATAGCTCAGGCTTTGATAACATTGAGTTTTTAGTCTCAACAAACCCAGGGCAACCTTTACAGCCACTTGGCAAAGTGGCGTCTGGTGGCGAGCTTTCTCGGATCAGCTTGGCAATCCAAGTTATTATTGCACAACGAGTGACAACACCGACACTTATTTTTGATGAAGTGGATGTAGGGATCTCTGGGCCCACAGCTTCACAAGTTGGTAAACTACTACGACAACTCGGAGACTCTACTCAGGTGATCTGTGTAACACATTTACCGCAAGTCGCCTGTAGTGGACATCAACAACAGTTTGTCGCAAAAACAGTGAAAAATGGGCAAACGTTTACTTCTATGGAAGCCCTTGAACACTCTAAGCGCATTGCTGAAATCGCGCGGCTTATCGGGGGAAATAAAATAAGTGATACAACAAAAGCCAGTGCTGAAGAGTTACTCCTAGTACAAAGCGCATAGCACCAAACAGTACCAGCCAAGCCAATTTGTGAATACAAAAAATAAGGCCCAATTAAGGGCCTTATTGTCTCCAGGGTAGTACAAACTAAACTTCTAAATAATCTAAAATACCTTCCGCTGCGTTGCGCCCTTCAAAAATTGCAGTCACAACGAGATCTGAGCCTCTCACAGCGTCCCCTCCTGCAAATATTTTTGGGTTGCTAGTTTGGTGGGTATAAGCGCCTTGTTCCGGTGCTTCTATGCCGCCCCAGCTATTAATTTGCACATCATACTGTGATAACCAGTCTAAGCTATGTGGTTTAAATCCAAATGCAACCAACACAGCATCAGCATCTAACACATGTTCAGAGCCTTCCACTTCCTGAGCCCGGCGACGGCCATTTTCATCCGCATCACCTAGCTGCGTTTTAATCATTTTCACACCAGCCACATTGCCGTTACTGTCTAATACTATCCCTTTTGGCTGAACATTAAATTGAAACTCAATACCTTCTTCTTTGGCATTTTTTACTTCACGTCGAGAGCCTGGCATGTTCTCTTCATCTCGACGATAGGCACAGGTGACTTTTGTAGCCCCATGACGTACCGAGGTTCGTACACAATCCATCGCTGTATCTCCCCCTCCTAAAACCACTACTTTTTTGCCAGCCATATCAATATAAGGCTGCTTAGACTCGTCATAGCTCATAACACGATTGGTATTGCCTATTAAAAATGGCAAAGCATCATGAACACCCATCGCATCTTCATTCTCGAGACCACCGCGCATACTCTGATATGTCCCAACGCCTACAAATACCGCATCGTACTCACTAAGGAGATCATCCATGGTAATATCAGTGCCAATCTCGGTATTTAATCTAAACTCAACGCCCATTTCTGTGAAAATTTCTCGGCGTTTCTCCATGACGGACTTTTCAAGCTTAAAAGATGGGATCCCAAAAGTTAGCAATCCTCCTATTTCAGGATTTCTATCAAACACCACCGGTTTAACGCCATTACGCACAAGTATATCTGCACAGCCTAACCCTGCAGGACCAGCGCCAATAACAGCAACTTTTTTGTCTGTCCACACAACATACGACATGTCTGGTTTCCAGCCTTGTGCAAATGCCGTGTCTGTAATGTATTTCTCAATATTACCGATAGTCACAGCACCAAATTCTTCATTGAGTGTGCATGCGCCCTCACACAAGCGATCTTGCGGACACACTCGGCCACATACTTCCGGTAAACTATTTGTTCTATGAGACAATTCCGCCGCTTCAATTATCCTGCCGGTACGAATTAACTTTAGCCATTGTGGAATATAATTGTGTACTGGGCACTTCCACTCGCAATACGGGTTACCACAATCTAAGCAACGGTCCGATTGAGAGTTAACTTGATTTGTTGAGAATGGTTCATAAATTTCAACAAATGATTGCTTTCGAGTAGAAATTGGTTTTTTTCTCGGGTCTACTCGTTGTACGTCAATAAACTGATACACATTTTCGCTCATACTTCCCCCTATTGAGCCTGAACACGAAGTTCAGCACTGCTGCGTGCTCTATGACCAAGTAAGCTATTAACATCACTAGATTTAGGCTTAATCAACTTAAACATTGGTAAGTACAATTCAAAGTTAGCTAAGATTTGCTCAGCTCTTGAAGAGCACGTTAAGTCTAAGTGTTCAGCAATCATGCCGCGCAAATGCTCTTGATGAGAGACTAAGTTTTGTAAACTAACAACTTCCACCAATTCAGGGTTGATACGCTTAGTAAAGTCATCACTTTCATCTAAAATGTATGCAAAACCTCCGGTCATACCCGCGCCAAAATTAACGCCGACTTGCCCCAGAACACATACCACACCGCCAGTCATATATTCACACCCGTTATCTCCTAATCCTTCTACAACGGCATGGACACCCGAGTTTCTAACTGCAAAGCGCTCGCCAGCTCTGCCGGCAGCATATAATTTCCCTCCCGTTGCACCGTACAAGCAAGTATTACCTATAATTGTGGCTTGATGACTTGCGAAGCTTGACCCCATAGGTGGGCGCACAACTAATTTCCCACCAGCCATTCCCTTGCCAACATAATCATTTGCGTCGCCAACAAGAGTTAACTCAAGGCCACCCGCATTCCAAACCCCAAATGACTGACCCGCAGTGCCATGAAGCTCAACTGCAACTGGATCAGCTGCCATGCCTTGGTTTCCGTGAATACTGGCAATATAGCCAGACAACATCGCACCGACAGAACGGTCAGTATTGGCAATCCGATTCACTAACGAAATACCGCTTTTAGTAATAATTGCTTGCTTTGCTTTGTCTAACAACAGTTCATTCAACTTACCCTGATAATGTGAAATATTCGGGGCTGAACAATACAGTGTTTCATTTGTTGGATTATTAGGTTTCGCTAACAAGTCAGATAAGTCCAACTTACTCTGCTTCGCTGTTTTGCCTTCGATCATATCCAATAAATCTGTTCGGCCTATCAGATCAACCAGTCTGGTAACTCCCAGCTGAGCCATGATCTCCCTCGCTTCTTGCGCGATAAATTTAAAGTAGTTCATCGCCATTTCAGGTAAACCATGATAGTGCTTTTGTCGTAATGTATCGTCTTGTGTTGCTACACCTGTCGCACAATTATTCAAATGGCAAATTCTCAAGTACTTACACCCAAGCGCAACCATCGGACCGGTGCCAAAGCCAAAGCTTTCTGCACCCAAAATTGCTGCTTTTATAATATCAAGGCCCGTCTTTAGACCACCATCTGTTTGTAACCGAATACGATGACGTAAGCCATTTTCGACCAATGCCTGCTGTGTCTCTGCTAATCCAAGCTCCCAAGGACTGCCTGCATATTTGACAGAAGTGAGTGGGCTAGCGCCTGTCCCGCCATCATAGCCCGCAATCGTGATTAAATCGGCATAAGCCTTTGCCACACCTGTTGCAATTGTACCAACACCTGGTTCCGATACCAATTTCACTGAAATCATCGCATTAGGGTTAACTTGTTTTAAATCAAAAATCAGTTGGGCTAAATCTTCAATTGAATAGATATCATGATGCGGTGGTGGAGAAATCAACGTCACTCCAGGTACCGAGTATCTTAACTTAGCGATATAGGGGGTAACTTTTTCCCCTGGGAGCTGTCCACCTTCACCAGGTTTTGCCCCTTGCGCAACCTTTATTTGAATCACATCAGCGCTTTGTAAATAGTGAGGTGTTACACCAAAGCGTCCAGACGCAACTTGCTTGATACGCGAGTTCTTTTCAGTGCCAAAGCGTAATTTGTCTTCCCCACCCTCACCTGAGTTCGAACATCCACCCAAACGGTTCATTGCAATTGCCAAAGCTTCATGAGCTTCAGGAGAAAGTGCACCAATGCTCATTGCCGCAGAATCAAACCGCTTATAAAGTTCTGTGGCAGGTTCTACATCCTCAATTGAGACTGACTGTTGTGCCATATTAAGCGCTAACATATCTCGTAGATTGGTAACTGGTCGATTATTTACTAAATTCGCATATACTTGATAGTCAGTATAATTTCCCGAGCGTACAGCAACTTGTAACGTACTCACGACATCTGGGTTATAGGCATGGTACTCTTCACCATGAACAAACTTTAATAAGCCACCATGATTCAATAACTTACGTTTACTGTATGCCAATTTGTGCAGCTTTGTTTGGTCTGATTCAAATTCATCGAAGCACGCACCTTGAATTCGGCTCGCAACCCCTTTAAAACACAGTTCAACGAGTTCATTAGACAATCCAACCGCTTCAAATAACATAGAACAACGATATGAAGCGATGGTACTAATGCCCATTTTTGACATTATCTTGTATAACCCTTTATTTATCGCTGTACGATACGATATCGTGACTTCCCGATAACTTTTCTTAATGACTTTATCGTCACACATTGCAACTAAAGATTCATAAGCTAAATAAGGGTAAACTGCTGTAGCGCCAAAACCAAGTAACACCGCAAAATGGTGTGGATCTCGCGCACTGCCCGTTTCCACAATGACGTTAGCATCACATCGCAAATTAGTATTGACCAACCTTTGCTGTACTGCGCCCACAGCCATTGCCGCTGGTACTGGCAAGGTATCTTTCGTTGTGTTCCTATCACTCAAAATAACCATCACACACCCTGACTTAGCACTTTTTTGTGCCTCATCACAGATCCGCTTAACTGCGTTTTTCAAGCCTTCTTCAGGCGCATAGTTTAAATCAATACAGCAAGCGCTATAATGTGCATCATCAGCTTCTTTAAGCTGCTGCATATCTGAATAAGTTAATATTGGTGAGTCAAATTGGAGACGTTTGGCATGACCTGTTGTCTCGTTAAATACATTTTGTTCTCGACCAATACAGGTGGCCAACGACATAACGTGATTTTCACGTAATGGGTCTATCGGTGGGTTTGTAACTTGGGCAAACTTTTGTCTGAAATAGTCATATAATGCACGAGTTCCTTCGGAAAGAACCGCAAATGGGGTATCATCTCCCATAGAACCGGTTGCTTCTTGACCATTATCACCCATCACGCGCAAAACCTGATCTAGCTCTTCATTACTATAACCAAACAATTTCTGATACGTTTGTAACGTCACCTTATCAAAACTGCGCTGACCCGTATCCTGCTGCTCGTCAAGCTGTTCAAACGGGGTCAAACGTTTTACATTTTGCTCTAACCACGCTTTATAAGGGTGGCGTGCTTTAAGGTCTTGATCGATTTCATCCGACTGCCAAATTTTGCCATGTAGTGTATCAATAACCAACAATTCACCCGGCCCGACCCGACCTTTCTCAACGACTTCATCTGCAGCATAATCCCAAATACCGACTTCTGAAGCGAGCGTAATAAAACCATCTTGTGTAATAACATAACGCGCTGGGCGTAAACCATTTCGATCTAAGTTACAGGCTGCAAAACGACCATCCGACATCACAATACCGGCTGGTCCATCCCAAGGCTCCATATGCATCGAGTTAAAGTCATAAAACGCGCGCAAATCTTCATCCATTGCCCTATTTTTCTGCCATGCAGGAGGTACCAACATCCTCATCGCTCTAAATAAGTCCATTCCACCGGCTAAAAATAGCTCAAGCATATTGTCTAAACTGGATGAATCGGAACCCACTTCATTGACAAAAGGAGCCGCATTTTGGAGGTCTGGCAATAAAGGAGATGAGAATTTATATGCGCGCGCGCGCGCCCACTGCCGATTACCTGTAATAGTATTGATCTCACCATTGTGCGCCAAATAACGAAATGGTTGCGCAAGCGGCCAACGTGGTTGTGTGTTTGTTGAAAAACGTTGATGAAAAACACAAATCGCGCTGGTCATGCGCATATCAGCCAAATCTAAGTAGAAATTTGGTAAATCGACCGGCATCATCAAGCCTTTGTAAACCGTCACTAAACCCGACAAGCTTGAAATATAAAACTGCTTATCTGCTTCTAGTCGTTTTTCAATGCGACGCCGCGCAATATATAAACGTCGTTCAAGATCTTTTGGACGCCACCCTTCAGGTGCGCTCACAAAAACTTGTTCAAATATTGGTAACTGTTGTTGAGCAATCGGACCCAACATAGAAGGATCTGTTGGCACTATTCGCCAACCAACTAAGGTTAATGTTTCTTTTTCTAGCTCTTCATTAATAACGTCTTTAGCGCGCGTTGCTAAAGTTTTATCTGGGTTTAAAAACATCATGCCTACGGCATAGTTTTTACCCAAGCGCCAATCATTTTCTGCTGCTATGGCACGGAAAAAGCTATCTGGCTTTTGTAGTAATAAACCACAACCGTCACCGGTTTTCCCATCAGAGGCTATCCCACCTCTATGCTGCATACGATCCAACCCTGTGATCGCTGTTCTAATGAGTTTATGGCTTGCTTGACCGCTTGTGTGCGCTATCAAACCAAAGCCGCAATTGTCTTTTTCTAGTGCTGAGTCATATAACATGGACTCCTCCCCTTGCTACCCCTGCCAGTGGATTAAACTGCTGACGGTTATTACTGGCCGATATTCAAAATTAGCGGGGATTTAAAACTGAGTCAATACATTTATGAATACATATTCACGAACATGAATATTTCTCATTGGTAAGACAAGTTAACCAAAATGTAAAAAAACCTTTAAAATCGACTTTAAAGAATAAAAAACCAACATGACACCAGTGTCATTATGACAAAAAAGTAAATTAAAAATATAGAACAATACAGTTTACGTAAACGTAAGCACACTAGCTTGTGAATATATATTCACCCAATCATAACTGTGATAGATAATTAATAGAAAATATGAATATTATGCAGATAAGAATATGTGATTGCTTGGTATAACATACAACACTCAATAAATACGCTTCATTCGTGCCAATGTTAAAAATAAAAAAACCGAGCTCATGGCTCGGTTTTTTCTGTACAAACACTCTTGGTTATTCAGCAGTGTCTGCTTCTGGTGTTTTATATTTTGCCGCTGTTTCTTGGATAAGAGGTTGCAACTCCCCACGCTGGAACATTTCAATAATAATGTCACAACCACCAATTAGCTCACCTTCGACCCATAACTGCGGGAAAGTCGGCCAATTTGCATAGTGCGGTAACTCAGCACGAATGTCTGGGTTAAGAAGAATATCAACATAAGCAAATTGCTCACCGCATCCCATAAGTGCTTGTGAAGCTTGTGATGAAAAACCACAATTTGGTAACTTCGGTGATCCCTTCATATATAGAAGGATTGGATTTTCTGAAATTTGCTCTTTAATTTTATCAATGGTTTCCATCTTTAACCTCAAAAATGACGATAGCTTAAACCTTACCGATGCGCAATTGTATAAAAATACATCGACTGGGCTAGATTCCTAAATAAGTATAAGGCAACGCCATTGCTGTTTGCCAAAACTTGAGTAAAATACTCAGGAATTATAGTATCACTATAAAGCCAACTCGTATAGAAAAGTGCACTCAACTGCGCTATGTTTCGTATCGATTTTGGCATTTAATAACAATTGGAGATTAAAATGGCATTTGAACTACCGTCACTACCTTATGCAATTGATGCACTTGAGCCACACATTTCAAAAGAAACACTTGAGTTTCACCATGGCAAACACCACAACACCTATGTTGTTAAACTAAATGGTCTTGTTGAAGGCACTGAACTGGCAACTAAATCATTAGAAGAAGTTGTATGCAATTCAGAAGGCGGCGTATTTAATAACGCAGCACAGATCTGGAACCACACGTTCTATTGGAACAGCCTTGCACCAAATGCAGGTGGAGAACCTTCAGGTAATGTAGCTGAGTTAATCAATGCAAAATGGGGCTCATTTGCAGATTTTCAGGCTGCGTTTAATGATAAAGCTGTTAACAACTTCGGCTCAAGCTGGACTTGGTTAGTGCAATTAGCTGATGGTTCACTTGATATTGTTAACACATCAAACGCTGCTACACCGTTAACTGAAGCAGGTGTTACACCAATTTTAACCGTGGACCTTTGGGAACACGCTTACTACATCGACTTCCGTAACGTACGCCCTGATTACCTTAAAGGTTTTTGGGCACTCGTAAACTGGGAATTTGCAAACGCAAACCTCGCATAATTCTTTGCAATAAAATCTGTTTATTTTTTTGCAATAAAGAGGCGCATAAGCGCCTTTTTTCATTTGCGAATACCATTATGTTATTCCATTAAATGTTTGGAATTTTTAGGCAAATTCTAATTTTCACGTCTAGACTTAAAAGTAACCTTTCCCATTGAAGATTAAATAGCTTTCCTTATTTAAGCAGGTTATTGGAGGTCGTTATGACGATATTTGAACACTACCAATCCAGATATGAAGCAGCTCAAGAAGAAGAATACAGTATCGCTGAATTCCTAGAGATCTGTAAGAACGACAAATCAGCCTATGCCAGTGCCCCAGAACGCCTATTAATGGCCATTGGTGAACCTGAAATGATTGACACCTCAAACGATGCTAGACTCAGTCGACTTTTCTCTAATCGAGTCATCGCTCGCTATCCAGCATTCAATGAGTTTTATGGCATGGAAGATGCCATCGAGCAAATTGTTGCGTACCTAAAGCATGCGGCTCAAGGCCTTGAAGAATGTAAACAAGTTCTATACTTGCTTGGCCCTGTTGGCGGCGGTAAATCTTCGATAGCTGAAAAGTTAAAGTATTTAATGCAACAGGTGCCAATTTACGCTATCAAAGACTCACCGGTTAACGACCACCCGCTATCACTCTTTAACCCAGTTGAGGATGCTGAGCTCCTCGCGAAAGAATACGGCATCAAACCTCGGTATTTAAAGACCGTTATGTCTCCTTGGGCAACTAAACGTTTGCATGAATTCAACGGGGATATTAGCCAATTCAAAGTAGTGAAACGCTATCCGTCCATACTCGATCAGGTTGCTATTGCTAAAACAGAACCTGGTGATGAAAACAACCAAGACATTTCAGCTCTCGTAGGTAAAGTGGATATCCGTAAATTAGAGCACTTTGCACAAAATGACCCTGATGCATATGCCTATTCTGGCTCCCTATGCTTGGCAAACCAAGGTTTGATGGAATTCGTAGAAATGTTTAAAGCGCCCATTAAGGTGCTACACCCACTTCTTACCGCAACTCAAGAAGGCAACTACAACGGCACGGAAGGTATTTCTGCTTTACCATTCAATGGCATGATTTTAGCGCATTCCAATGAGTCTGAATGGCAAACATTTAAGAATAATAAAAACAATGAAGCATTCTTAGATCGTGTTTACATTGTCAAAGTGCCTTACTGCTTACGGGTATCGGAAGAAGTGAAGATCTACGATAAGCTCATTGAAAACAGTGAACTAGCCTCTGCGCCATGCGCGCCAGGTACACTCGAAACATTAGCAAAATTTGTTTCTTTATCACGTGTAAAAGAGCCGGAAAACTCAAGTATCTATTCGAAGATGCGAGTGTACGACGGTGAAAGCCTCAAAGATACTGACCCTAAAGCAAAGTCTTATCAAGAATATAGAGACTATGCAGGTGTCGATGAAGGCATGAATGGGCTATCGACTCGCTTCGCATTTAAAATATTATCTCGTGTATTTAACTTTGATCATGCTGAAGTTGCTGCAAATCCAGTTCACCTATTTTATGTACTTGAACAACAAATTGAACGTGAACAATTTAACGCCGAAATTCAAGAACGTTATTTAAGTCACTTAAAAGGTTATCTAATACCACAGTATGTTGAATTTATTGGTAAAGAACTACAAACTGCCTATTTAGAGTCATATTCTGAGTACGGCCAGAATATTTTCGACCGCTATGTCACTTATGCCGATTTTTGGATTCAAGATCAAGAGTATAGAGACCCAGATACAGGCCAGCTGTTCGACCGCTCGGCATTAAACGCTGAGCTGGAAAAAATAGAAAAGCCAGCGGGTATTTCAAATCCGAAAGATTTCCGAAATGAAATTGTTAATTTCGTCTTAAGAGCACGAGCACATCATAATGGCAGTAATCCAGTTTGGACCAGTTATGAAAAACTGCGCACCGTAATCGAAAAGAAAATGTTTTCCAATACTGAAGATTTGTTACCCGTTATTTCATTTAATGCAAAAACCTCTGCTGAAGATCAAAAGAAACACGAAGATTTCGTCAATCGCATGGTAGAAAAAGGGTATACCCAAAAGCAAGTTAGACTACTCTCTGAATGGTATCTAAGAGTGAGAAAGTCACAATAAGATTAATTCGACTGAGAGGGTGATTTATGGCGCATTTTATAGACCGTCGCCTGAACGGGAAAAATAAAAGCACGCTTAACCGGCAACGTTTTATTAGGCGTTATAAGAAACAGATAAAAGAAGCTGTTTCAGATGCAATTAATAAGAGAAGCGTGACCGATGTGAGTAGCGGTGAAAGTATTTCAATTCCGCAAAAAGATATGAGTGAACCCGCTTTTCACCAAGGTAAAGGGGGGGATCGAGAAATGATCCACCCTGGTAATGACCAATTTACAACGGGCGACAAAATACAACGTCCCCCGTCGGGTCAAGGTGGAGGTGCTGGTGAAGGAGAAGCAAGTGACCAAGGCGAAGGTCAAGACGACTTCGTATTCTCGATATCGAAAGATGAATACCTTGATTTATTATTTGAAGACTTAGAGCTTCCTAATTTACAGCAAAGTCAGTTAGACAAGCTTGTACAAATGAAAACCCATCGGGCTGGGTTTTGTAATGATGGCATGCCAAGCAATTTAGATATTGTGCGTTCTTTACAAGGCTCACTCGCAAGACGAGTGGCTATGTCGGCAGGTAAACGCCGCAGGCTCAAAGAGGCTGAAACTGAATTGGCAGATTTGCTGAATGAGCCAGTGCCGCCACAACATCAAATATCCAAATTAGAATTAGAAATTGACGATTTAAAACGGAAAATCGCCGCAGTACCTTTTATAGATAATTATGATTTGCGTTTTAGAAATTATGAGAAAAAACCGCATCCAACAAGTAAAGCCGTGATGTTTTGTTTAATGGATGTATCTGGTTCTATGGATCAAGGTACTAAAGATATGGCAAAACGTTTTTATATTTTGTTGTATCAATTTTTAACCCGTACATATAAAGATATCGAAGTTGTTTATATTCGCCATCATACACAAGCAAAAGAAGTCGACGAGCAAGAGTTCTTTTACTCTCAGGAAACGGGTGGAACCATTGTATCTAGTGCACTCAAGTTGATGGACGAAATCGTAAAAGATCGCTATTCGCAAGGTGATTGGAACATATATGCGGCACAAGCATCCGATGGTGACAATTGGGCTGATGACTCACCCCACTGCACCGATATTATGACCAATCACTTACTTAAAACGGTGCGCTATTATGCCTATATAGAAATTACGACCCGAGCACACCAAAGTTTATGGCGAGAGTATCAAGCAATTGAAAATTCTTTTGATAATTTTGCAATGCAACATATTAAAAGCGTTGAAGATATTTACCCCATATTCAGAGAACTATTTAAAAAGAATCGTCAACAACAAGGCGCTGCTTAGCCTTTATAGGAGGGAACTATATGAGTTATAACCCTATGAATGACGGACCTGATTGGACATTCGAGATGTTAGCGGAGTATCAGGCCGAAATAGCGCGAGTTGCAGAACACTATCGATTGGACACATACCCTAACCAAATTGAGGTGATCACTGCTGAACAGATGATGGATGCGTATTCAAGCGTTGGCATGCCCATTGGCTATAGCCATTGGTCGTATGGCAAAAAATTTATTCAAACTGAGCAAAATTATAAACGCGGCCAAATGGGCTTGGCGTATGAAATAGTGATTAATTCAGACCCGTGTATTGCCTATCTTATGGAAGAGAATACCTTACCAATGCAAGCACTGGTTATGGCACATGCTTGTTATGGGCACAACTCGTTTTTCAAAGGAAACTATCTATTCAAAACCTGGACTGATGCGCCTTCTATCATCGACTACTTATTATTTGCCAAAAATTACATTGCAGAATGCGAACAAAAATATGGCATTGACGAGGTTGAAAACTTACTCGACTCATGTCACGCATTGATGAATTACGGGGTAGATCGATATAAAAGACCGCAACAAATCTCTCTGTACGAAGAGCAAAAAAGACAAAAAGAACGGGAAGATTATCTACAATCGCAAGTCAATGAACTTTGGCGCACAATTCCGGTTAACGCACATGAAGAAAAAGTGAAGCGGATCCGCTTTCCTAGTGAGCCTCAAGAAAACATACTGTATTTTATTGAGAAAAATGCGCCTCTACTTGAGTCATGGCAACGAGAAGTCATTCGAATTGTTCGCAAAGTGTCTCAGTACTTTTACCCGCAACGTCAAACTCAAGTCATGAATGAGGGGTGGGCTACTTTTTGGCATTACACCATTCTTAACCACTTGTATGATGAAGGAAAAGTCAGTGATGCATTTATGCTCGAGTTTTTGCAAAGTCATACGAATGTTGTTTATCAGCCTCCCTATAATAGCAAGTTCTATTCAGGCATTAATCCATACGCGCTAGGGTTTAACATGATGGTGGATATTCGTCGTATTTGTGAAAACCCAACAGATGAAGACAAACAATGGTTTCCTGAATTCGCGGGAAAAGATTGGTTAGACACACTGCACTTTGCCATGGAAAACTTCAAAGACGAAAGTTTTGTCAGCCAGTTTTTATCTCCCAAGCTCATTCGTGATTTTAAACTATTTACAATTGTTGACCAACAAAAGTCACCGCATTTAGAAGTTGGCGCCATTCATAATGATGAAGGCTATCAGTATGTGCGCTCTTCATTATCTGCTCAATATAATTTAAGTAATCACGAACCCAACATACAGGTTTACGATGTAGATGTTAGAGGCGATAGATCTCTAACATTGCGATATGTACCACAAAATGACATACCTCTAGCAGAGTCAAAAAAAGAGGTTCTGAAGCATTTGTATCGGCTGTGGGGGTTTTCAGTGAAGCTAGAGCAACTAGATGCTGACGGAACAAAAACGGTTATTGGTCAATGCCCGATTGAAAATAAAGAAGCATCGGCTTAAACATTAAAGTAGCTGCTCAGTCCTTGTATGCGTTAAACACCAATAAAAAAGCCCTCTTGATAGGGCTTTTTTATTGGTCTCAATATATTGTCAAAAAAACGATGGTTACTTTTTCATCTCAATGCTGTATCCAGTCACCTTATTTCTACCTGTTTCTTTTGAATGGTATAAAGCGGTATCTGCCGCTTCAATCCACTCTTCATGTTTTTTAAAGTCACTGGTATAGGTTGCAAACCCGACACTCACGGTAATTTGTATTTGTTTGTTATCATAAAAAATAGATGACTTTTCTATTAAACTTCTTAAGCGCTCCGCAAATATTTGCGCACCTTCAACATCTGTATCCACTAAAGTGACCACAAACTCCTCACCACCATAACGTCCTGCCGTGTCAGTTTCTCTTAAGGTTTTTTTCAATAGATCAGAAATATGTCGTATGGCTTCATCTCCACCACTATGACCATAGGCATCATTTACGCGCTTAAAGTAATCGATATCAAACATCAACAAGCTACAAATGCCTTGGCTACGTTGCAACCGCTTAAACTCTTTCCGTAATGTTGATTCCCAATACCCGCGATTTGCCAGTGTGGTCAAGCTATCAGTGCGACTCATTTGTTCAAGCTTATGATTTGCTTGTTCCAGTTCTAGCTTGTTCATTGCTTCATCGGTAACATCATAAATAATGATACAAATATGGCCTACCTCGCCTGTGATCGTACTCAAAGGAATAATTGTTGAGCTTTGATACATATGATCAGCTTTTCCTGTGATCGGGCGGTAATTTTTAAATTTAAATATATACGGCTGTTGTTCCCAAATAGTAAAAGAGCGATTTTTTAATACAAATACCGACTCTGTTTTACTTCTAAACCACTGCTCATCAATACTCGGAAACAAATCAAAGATATCTTTGTCTTTTACAGCGCTTGGCAACAACCCAGAATGGTTTTCCATAAACCCATTCCAAATACACACTTTGTAGTCTCTATCTAATACGACTAAACCAACATCAACCGTATTAAACATATCCATTAACCAATGGATTTCATTCATGTCAAAATCAGCAGCAGGCATAGTTTTAATCTTCTAATAAGTATTCGACTTTATACTTTAAGGTCTTCAATGAGTCCTCGGTAAATAACAGCATTAAGTCACAATTGATGTTGTGGTTTTCTATTCCATAGCTAATTTCTATAGCAAGCGTGCGCTGCCATCTAGATTTATTGGCTTTTACCAGTTCAGACACATCGCAGTGCTGCCCCAGCACAACTGGGTGTCCTTGGCTAAATGGCATGTCGAGTTGTCGTGACAACCCAGTTAGAATAGACCCTATTAAGATGTTACTAATGTCCATCAACAGTTCAAGCTCAACTTTCTCGTTAAGTTCCCCGTGATAATTCATGAGTGAGGCTACTTCTTTGAAGCTAGAATCATTCAATAATAACAATGCTTCGCCCGATACCCCGCCGCCTATAAACCCTTGGCACACACCCGAAGTACTTGCGCTAGCATCAATTGCTTGCAAAGCCATGTGTAATTCACTCACTTCAAGCACATTGACATTGGGTATGGGTAACTCAACAAATACATTAAGCAATCGAGCTAATAAGTCACCGGCCTGCCCCATTGCAACATTGGTCAATTCTTGGTAAATGTCTCTAATTTCTGGGTCGAGTTGTTCACCGAGCTTATGAACCAAGCTCTCACGTATTGCGCGATCTCTGATCCCGTGATGCTCTATTATTTCAGCAAGCTTTGCTGCATCACAGGGTTTACGAATAAAATCGATCGCACCCAACTCAATAACGCGCTGATGTGCATTTGGCTGAATATCACCCGATACAACAACCGTTAAAACGTTTAAATCTTGGCTTTGAATTTCTTGTAATACACCATACCCATCCATGTGTGGCATATTTAAATCTAAGAATAAAATCTCTGGTGAACACTGTTTGATTTTTTCAATACAATCTAATCCGTGTTCAGCAAATTCAACCTTAATATCCCAATCCTCAGGCAACGAACGGGCCAATTGTCGGCGCGCTAATTTAGAGTCATCACATATTAAAACTAATGTTGACATAAAAGCTCTCTTTGCTCGAGTTGATCTCAATAGTCACTCAATTGAGACAATAGTGGTTATTATACTGTTTTTAGTGGCTCAATTTTACGGCTAATGTTAATAAAATACCTAACGATTTACAACGTGCTTATCCGGTAATACTTTGTTAGCGTTTTACAGTATAATACACTGACGCCAATTAAGATAACTCGAAAAGGAATACTTTATGCTGAAAGTCTCCATTATTGCTACAAGCCTCATCGCCATGAGCGCCTTTGCTTACGATTTACCAGAGAATACGATTGACTCAGGCAAAGTTCATGCACAAGACAAACCTGTAACCCTTTTAGGTAAAGGGGTTGCTGAAGGTCAACAAGCTCCTAACTTTAAAGTAGTTGATGAGGCATTTGTACCTGTGAGCCTATCTGATTTTAACGGGCAAGCGGTATTAATAAGTGTTGTACCAAGTTTAGATACTGGCATTTGTAGCCTACAGACGAAACACTTTAATGAACAAGTCGCAAATACCTATAAAGACGTAAAAATGTTAACAATTAGTGCTGATTTACCCTTCGCACAAAAACGTTTTTGTCAGCAAGAAAATATAGATAAAGTCACGACACTATCAGACTCAGTGTGGCGTAATTTTGGCGAGAACTACGGTTTATACATAAAAGATATGGGATTACTCAGCCGAGCGGTTTTAATTCTAGATAAAAATCATAAAATTGTTTATAAGCAATTAGTCAAAAACCTTGCCTCTGAACCTGATTACACACAAGTCATTGAACAATTAAAAGCACTATAAAAAAACCGCCAACAGGCGGTTTTTTCTTAATTTAAGCATCAATCAAGCAATTAGCCTAACAGCTCTGCAAGTTGACCGCTGACAGCTTCAACTGCCTGAGTACCATCTAATTTATGGTATTGCGTGTTACCTGAGTCAGCTTCCGCTTGGTAGTAGCTTA
The DNA here is from genome assembly GCF_018100885.1 of Pseudoalteromonas sp. MMG013. Classification (NCBI taxonomy): domain Bacteria; kingdom Pseudomonadati; phylum Pseudomonadota; class Gammaproteobacteria; order Alteromonadales; family Pseudoalteromonadaceae; genus Pseudoalteromonas; species Pseudoalteromonas sp. MMG013. The sequence goes on from NZ_JAGJEE010000014.1 coordinate 123,127, forward strand.
CCAATGGCTTAGTTTGCTCATGGTAAATACCAAGGCGCTTTTTAACTGTTTCTTCAACATCATCAGGACGAATGATTAAGTCTTCGCCTGTCACGTCATCTTTGCCTTCAACCTTTGCAGGGTTATAAACAACATGATAAACACGACCAGAACCAGGGTGTACACGACGTCCGCCCATGCGCTCAACAATGATGTCATCAGCTACATCGAACTCAATAACGTGGTCAATGCTAATGCCATTGTCTTTCATTGCATCAGCTTGTGGAATTGTACGAGGGAAACCATCCAGTAAGAATCCTTTTGCACAATCGGCTTTAGCAATACGCTCTTTTACAAGGCCAATGATGATTTCATCAGAGACTAGCTGACCTGCATCCATCACTTTCTTCGCTTCAAGGCCTAAAGGCGTGCTTTCTTTGATAGCAGCGCGCAGCATGTCACCAGTAGAGATCTGTGGAATGCCGTGCTTTTCCATTAAGAATTGTGCTTGAGTGCCTTTACCTGCACCCGGTGCGCCCAAAAGGATAATGCGCATAATATGTTCCTCGTATCGGAGTTTATTTAAATTTGGTTGAATTTTTTCATAAGCGCTGATGTTTCTCAAGCAACTTATACTAATTGCTAAGGTTAATTCGTTATAGATAAAAAAAAGGGGCATAAAGCCCCTTTTTTACTTAACTAAAACTGCTTACTTGCTTAAATCAAGCATGAGCTTGTTCAAACGAGCAACAAACCCAGCAGGGTCTTTTAAGCTACCACGCTCTGCAAGTAACGCTTGGTCAAATAACACTTCTGACCACTGTACGAACTTGTCTTCATCTTGCTCAACATTTAGGTGTTTAACAAGCTGGTGCTCAGGGTTCAATTCAAATACAGGCTTAGACTCTGGTGCCGCTTGGCCCACAGATTCCATCAGCTTTTGCATTTGAGAACTCATGTCGTGCTCATCAGCAACAACACACGCAGGAGAATCAGTCAGACGATGCGTAAAGCGTACTTCTTTCACTTTATCACCAAGCACTTCTTTAATGCGCTCAACTAAGCCTTCAACTTCTTTTTCGCTCTCTTCTTGTGCTTTCTTCGCTTCTTCGTCATCTAACTCGCCTAAATCTAAATCACCACGTGTGATGGATTGTAGTTGCTTCTCATCAAGCTCAGTTAGATGGCTCATCATCCACTCATCAACACGGTCAGACAGCAATAATACCTCAATGCCTTTCTTGCGGAAGATTTCTAGGTGTGGAGAGCTCTTAGCTGCTTCAAAACTATCAGCAACAACATAATAAATCTTGTCTTGGCCTTCTTTCATACGCTCAACATACTGCTCTAACGACACATTCTGTGTCGCTTCATCTGTATGTGTAGAGCTAAAGCGCAATAGCTTAGCAATGGCTTCTTTGTTGGCTGAATCTTCTGCTGGACCTTCTTTGATCACTTGACCAAATTCATTCCAGAATGTTTGATACTCTTCAGGCTTGTTTTTGCCCATACGGTCAAGCATTTTAAGTACGCGAGATGTACAGCCTTTACGAATTGCTTGCGTGATCTTGTTATCTTGTAGAATTTCACGAGAAATATTCAGAGGCAAATCGTTTGAATCAAGTAAACCTTTTACAAAACGTAAGTAGCTCGGCATGAACTGCTCAGCGTCATCCATAATGAAAACGCGTTGTACATAAAGCTTTAAGCCTGTTTGACGGTCACGGTTGAACATGTCGAATGGCGCTTTCTTCGGAATATACAATAAGCTTGTGTATTCTGTTTTACCTTCAACCTTGTTGTGTGCCCATGTTAGTGGCTCTTCCCAATCATGACCTACATGCTTGTAAAACTCTTTATATTCTTCTTCACTGATCTCTGACTTATCACGAGACCAAAGCGCTGTGGCACGGTTAATAGCTTCCCACTCACCCGGGACCGCTTCAATTTTTTCACCCTCAGGGCCTTCTGACTCTGGCACTGGTGCTTTGAACATTTCAACAGGAATAGAAATATGGTCAGAGTATTTAGTCACAATACCGCGTAATCTGAAGTCGTCTAAGAACTCACCTTCGTCTTCACGTAAATGCAGCACGATTTCAGTACCACGACCTTCTTTTTCAACTTCAGCAAGCGTGTAATCGCCTTCACCTTGTGAATGCCATTCAACACCTGTGCTTTCACCCGCTTTACGCGTCGTTACAGTTACTGCATCTGCAACGATGAATGCAGAGTAAAAACCAACACCAAATTGACCAATTAACTGTGAATCTTGTGCTTGATCACCCGTTAAATTACTAAAGAACTCAGCCGTACCTGACTTAGCAATCGTCCCTAACGAGCTGATCACTTCTTCGCGTGTCATACCAATACCATTATCAGAAATGGTCACGGTATTCGCTTCTTTATCAACACTTACACGTACACGTAAATCTGCATCACCATCATAAAGGCTACCATCAGACAGTGCTAAAAAGCGCAGTTTATCCGCTGCATCTGATGCGTTAGATACAAGTTCACGTAAGAAGATTTCTTTATTCGAGTACAAAGAATGGATCATTAGGTTTAATAATTGTTTTACTTCTGTTTGAAAGCCTAATGTTTCTTTTTGAGCTGTGGTCATCGTTCTCTCCGTCTAACCAAATTGATACTAAATATTATGCAAAAGGATATGGGGGAGAGTTTTTCAAGTTCAAGGGGGAAATTATATTTTTATAATAAATCAAAACTAAAAAAGCCTTCATAGGCATTTGTTGCGCTTAATGGAGGTTGACCTTCCCCCGATTTTGTAAACCTCCGGTTTCCAGTTGATCCCTTTGGCAATTAAGCTCTGTATCTTATCATTCATCGATTGAAAGCGAGTTTGATACAATACCTACAAGTTGAGATTCAAAGCGCAATTCCCTAATTCTAGAAGCAGCTACTGGGGTTTCACCATCACCGATTATAACTTATTCAGAGGAATAGCCATTACGCCTATTGGAATCAAATTTTAGGTGTGTGTTTTTCATTACCAAGGTGCTCGGCAAGCTCCGCATTAAGTGCTGTTTCAACGGTCACCTTAGTTATCATTTTTCTAAAATCACCTAAGCCAGACTCTGACTTAGGTGATTTAGCTGCTTCACGAGAAAATGCCTGAAGCGCTTTTCTATCCATTTGTCTATCTTTCGCCATTTAAGGCTATAATTTAAACAATCATACAGAGTTAAATACAGTCTCTTTACAATCTGGGCTACAGCCAAGCGTTTGATATCATTTTGATACGCTCATTAGGCCTTTAAAATTCCCAACCAACTATAACTGAAAGATCTTTTACATCATGTTGATACTTGACTATTCCTGTATAATCATACTCTTTAGTTTCATTAATACTCAGCAATGAATATTCTAAACCTATATACAAGTTTTTCGTTAATTTATATTCAAAACCGAAGGAAATATAAATATCATTACCACTGCCACCACCGTTAGTAAGATCAGTAGGAACAAGCCGAGCCGGGATTTCACCTTTATACTTCCAATGCGCAATACCGACCCTTGCATTAACAATTAAACTTTCAAACAACTCAGTCTTACCTTTCAGACCAAACCTTACTGATTCGATATCTATTGGCAATCTAACATTAAAAGAACGATAAAAGCCATCACCCAATGAGGAAGGAATTGAAACTGTATAGTCATTAGTTGATTCACCGTGTTCATGCTTAGCTATTTCAACTATTATATTATCCGTAAGTTCTAAACCCAACCTTAAGCCAAAAGAGTCAGAATCTGATGACGATGAACGATTACCTCCTAAATCAAAATCTTGGTATGCATAAAGCTCATTTTTAGCCTTACCTATTAATACTTCTGAGACTATAGTCATTTCTGCCTTTGCATAAACAGGTAATGCTAGCAGTGCTCCCCCTAATATAGATTTCTTCATTATTTCCTTACTACTTAAACTAACCTTAAAAATACTTAACGAGCCTACAGAACGACTCGTATTGAATCAAAACTAAATAATCGGAGCACTTTACTGAAATTAAATTTTTTAACAATCAAAATGTTCCAAGCATTTTTCCCTTTAGTCACAACAAAATAGCTGCATCACCTTCAAGGGTACTTAGCTCTTTAATTGCCGGTGTCTTGAGTACCGCTTCCGCTCTGATTGAGCTGAGGGTTTTACACCTAGCACAATGAAATGCGCTAGGTGTAAAACAACACATCATTACGCTGCACAATTGTCTTTTTCTGGTGGTTGCAACGCCATCAATACTGTTTGCCATAGTCCACTCAACCCCAATAAGTAATCTGGCTGCTGATATACAGGCTGTGTTTCGCCTTGGGCAGTGGCAGCTAATGTTGCAATCGCCGCCAGATTACACTGATCTCTGTGGCTCATTAACTGCTGCTGACTCATAGGTGCAAGCTCAATAGGCATGTAGGTTTTCCACGACTCAGCAGGTAAGGAATGACTGGCAGGAAACCAGCTTAATGGGCCGGTGGTTTCACTGAGCGTCAAAGTACCATGAGGAAATAGCGCAGAGCACTGATGATTTAAAAACGTGGCGCTGCCATCATCTTCAACTGACGAAAAGTTTTGGCATAAAACAGAGACGGTGAGGTTGTTATTTTTGAGCATGACGGGCTGAAATGCCATTGGTTCGCCGCTATATTTGATGATTTCTAGCCCTTCAAACCCACCGAGTGCACGCCCTAGTAGATCCAGCGCCGAATATAAGGTTCTTAAGTTAGCCCCCATAGCATAATGCATACAGCCAAAACCCTGTTGATATGCGGCAAGTATGGATTGTAAAAAGGCTTGTGGGGCATATAAATCAGCAAAGTGGCCATTGACGTGAAAATAAACTTGCTGCTGCTTAGCAAGTGCCAGCGCTTCTTGCACAAACGCTTGGTCAACGGGGTGCTCACATAATACTGAGACGCCTTTTTTTAATAAATACAATACAATTGCTTTTCCTGCATCGCCCGATACAGCAACGCAAGCAATATCAATATTGTCAGTCGGCACAGTGGTAACATCAGTGTAATATGGTACCCCAATTTGCTTGGCAATTTGCTGAGAGTATTCACTTCCTTTTGATAGTACGCCAACACATGAGAAACTATCTTGCGGAAATTGACTTAATGCGCGAATGTAAGTGGAACCATAGTGGGTGCCACACACGAGTACTTTCATAATATAATCCTTTTTCTAAGCAATGGGATGTGGTTCTTTATTAACAGGCCGCCCTTGTAATAGCTTGCGTAGCCTTGGGTTATCTACCCGTTTAAATTGCTCACCAAAGTGAATGGGCTGCATATTGACACCGATGGCCCGCGCAACTCTAAAAGGACTTAACGCCATATCTGGAGACGTGACATCCACAATAGCAACCTCTACCCCCGCTTCATCTAGGCGCTGCTTGAGTTGGGTAACTTGCGTGATCGCTTCATAAGGCCAATCGTCCAGTGTTTTTGCTTCGCTTATAGGGCGACGCATAAACTCAAATGAAGCGAGCTGGCGCTTGCTAAAATAATAAGCCGCGTGATCTTCTAAACTTGTTACATCACTAACATGATGCGGAATTTTATGCCCCGAACGCATAAGTTGGCACAGGTAAGGCATCACATGTCCTTGTTCCAATAACGCCTTGCGCATGGCAACCTTGATATCCCCATGGGTGGCGAGCGCAACAGATGCCGCAGGGGTGCGATAACCATCACCAAGGGCTAGGCATACCACAGTTGGTACATGTAACCCCACATCCAATAAGTAGCATTCAAGTTCTACGCCGAGCTGAGTTAAGTCATCTATCATTACCCGCATTTTACCTTGGTTGAGCGACTCATAGCTGAGACGTTCGCAAGGTAATTGTGCATACCAAGTGAGCATCATGGCATCACGCTCAATTAATTCATAACAAGCTCTGAGCGCGGCATCATCATTGTCTTGGCCCGCTGCTAGCCCGTTGGAAGATACCTGACTAAACTGCTCTTTATAGGGGCAAGCAAAATTAAAATAGCTGACTAATGCAGGTACCCAAACAGGTTTATCGGTTGCTAACCAGCTACCACGACACCAGTGTATTTTTTGCTTTCTATGCCATTTGTGAAATGGAAAATTAGGGGTACTGTATTGCTTATTCGAATATAAAACTAAGGTATCTGGATCAACATAATCACCGTGTAACTGGCCAATTGAGGCATATTTAAAATCACTTAATTGGTATCGCGCCGCAGAGTAACGCTCCAGCGCCTCTCCTACCGCACTGATATGTGCAGAAATATGATCTAGCCCCTTACCAGAACCTACTTGACCTGAAGCTCTTGGGTCAAACTCGCCTTCAGTAAACGACGATACCCCAGCTGAAGCAGTAATAGGATAATCGGGTAAATGTGGTGCATGTCCTGTGAGCTGACGTACGATACCTGTTACCGAGTCTACCCAGCCTTCAAATAAAGATTTAAATTGCTCAACATCTTGTAGTTGATTAAGAGGGTTGGCAGCTGATTTTTTATCACGATGCATTGATAATGCATGATTCGTGGTATTGCTGTGGTCAAAGCCACACACTTCACACCAAGGAATAGGAATAATGGCATGCTTTTCTGATTGGTGTGTGACTAGGTTTTGTACAATAACATGGGACGATAACGCACTTTCAGTATAACCCCAAAGGATTTTTAATGCCTCCATTGCTAGTTGTTGGCCGGTGATGGCAGACATAGGTGTCAACATACTGCGGGCACGGCCATCACGATTTTTATTATGGCTTTTTTCTATTTCGTGTGCCAATTCTCCATGCTGCTCAGTACCTAGTTTTCTGAGTCTTAAGCAATTCCAGCATGAGCTCGAGGTGGTATCACTTAAATTAACAACGGGACCTACCCAGCTTTCTAAGCCATTCAAGTGACCATAAATCGCTTTAATCGCGTATTGATGTACATATTCAGATACTTTATGTGACCAAAAGTTAGCGTCTTTACCTAAAGTGATAATGGCTAAATCCCAGTCATTTGAAGGACAACCTAAGTTATTATTATCACAACTCAGCTCAGAATGGCTGATCTGCATCCACGGATTACGCTGTTGTAGTACGGTTTTAAACACCTGTGCTCTTGGTTTACCAATATCTTCAGGCGTAAGAAAGCGATGACACGTTAAGTCATCACAGGTGATATTTTCTTTATCTAATAAATGAATATGGCCTACACCTGCTGTACCTAGCTCCTCTAACAATGTAACAGCCCAAGGTTCAAGGCCTACGACTAATACTCGACAAGGAGTGAGAGAATAGATTTGATCTTGGCTATGTGGCATTTGGCCTGCTTGATGCCAAGGGCGTAAAAAGCGTGTTTGTACTAAACCTGGTGGTCTAAACTCTCGTTGCTCAGAAACTTCTTCTAGTAAACCATATTGGTTAAGCATTTGTAGGACTGCCTGAATACTCGCATCACCATATTCAGGTAAGTGTGTGCAGATTTCAGCTTGAGTCAGCGCCCCGTCCAATAGCGGCAAGACTTTTTCAACAAAGTCTGAAGTATCTCTACCGTGAACTTGAAAGTCTCCCAAATCTGAACTTAATAACACACCGCTGCTATTGGGAATAATGCTCGCAGCTGGCGTTAATCTTAGTTTTTTCATAAATTAAACATCCAATTTCTAAGGACATTCCCTGAGTTCAGCTCAGGGAATGTCAATAACTGCGCTAACCGCCGGTACTACACGGTGTGCAAGTTACACACTGTAAACATTGCAAACACTGCGGGGCACATTGATAACATTGCACACATTGCGGGGCGCATTGGAAACACTGCGCACATTGCGTGGCGCATTGAAAACACTGCGCACATTGCGGGGCACATTGGAAACACTGCGCGCATTGCGAGGCGCATTGGAAACACTGCGCACACTGCGGGGCGCATTGATAACACTGCGCGCAGAAATTCACGGCACAAGGAGTGCAGGTATCACATTGAGTAACCGGCGCGCATTGTTGGCAGAAATTCACGATACATGGATAGCAAGTCTCACACTTAGTGATGGATGCACACTGCTGACATTGTAAATTTTGACCTGGCTGGCATGTCACACAGAACGTCACCACACATGGATAACAAGTGTCACACTGAGTGATCGGCTGGCATTGTTGACAGAAATTAACGACACATGGGTAGCAAGTGTCGCACTGAGTAATAGGCGCACATTGCTGACAAAGGGTAACAACACACGGGTAGCAAGTGTCGCATTGAGTGACTGGTCCACACTGCTGACATTGTAAGTTTTGACCCTGCTGACATAGTGCACAGAAATTAACAATACAAGGGTAACAGGTGACACACTTAGCGACAGGCTCACATGTTACACACTTGTAATTTGCATCACATTGCACGCAGGCAACACAAGGTGTTGGTGGGCCTAAAGGTTGATAGCTAGTACCAACCGGTGCGCATATAGCACACAATGTAGTGGTACATGGTGCACATAAAATTGTCGGTGTGATACAAGGAGTACAAGGTGTACAGTAATAACATACCGCACAATCTGCGATTCCTGGAGGGTTGCAGCGTGTTTCTAATGCTTTGACTTTAGAAGTGAGCTCTGTCACTTGTAATTGGAGTTCTTTAATTGCTTGTTCGCTCATGTTACTTTCCTTAAAGTTTATTTAATTGTCTTGTTTGGTATCGCATACCAAAAACAACTTGGTTTGCTGCTTGCCGAATGTATGTCACAAGTGGCAAACAAAATGTCTTGAACAGACATATTCAGCACAGTGCAATAACGTGTTTATTGCACTTTAAATAGGGTATTAGCAGTAATGTGTGGAAACTTATAACGGGTGCGTTTGCCGGGGTCTTTGCCATTAATCAAACTGAAGTCCAAAGTAATATCTTGGGTGTACTGCAGCATATCTAGGCCATTAGACAGTCTTTCTAACCACAAAGTAGTTTTGAATCGAGGTACGTCTGCATGTGCTTTCATAAATGGTGTATTGGCAATATTACCATCTGTTTCTGTATCAACATCCAGCACAGTGGTCTCGACCACCTCTATGCCTTGTTGATAAAGGCTATCTAAAGCAACTTGCAGCACAATATTGGGGTTAACATTGGGGTTTTCAGGAATATCAACACCATATGGGACTTTAAAACTGTTACCGCCAGCCGTTGGCAAGGCATTAGCAACAGGAATACTCGGCGCACCTCCAAAACTGTCGTGATGACCAATAGCCAGAATAGAATTACCATGAGGAACTGAAACCTGTTTTACGATAGTTCGGTTCTGCTCTTGCTGAGGTAATGGGTCGGGGGTATCTGGGACCCATGGCGCTATGTTCAGAGTTCCTTGTCCTTGAGGCGCCGTCACCTGATGTAGCCAGCTCCCATTTTCAGCATGCACAAGCTCATCTTTTTGAGGGCCATCGGCAAAAAACACCCGCTGTGAGTAAAAAATAGTGTATGCATCTTGTTCATAATTACCTGCCCGATTAGCGACTTTTCCCTGAATGGCACTAAACGTCATGACTTCATAATAAGAGATATTTTTTAAGATAAACCCATTAGGAGCGTTGTCTTGCGGGATAGGCATGACATTAAACCCCCCGTATCGTGTACTGACCCAAGTACCGATTAAACTCGCTAATGGTCCGAGTTTTTCAAGAATGTCACATTTTTGATCGCCGCCACCGGCTGCAATCAGCGGTATATTAAAATCAGGGATAAAATGAGGTTGTTGTGGATTAGTGGCTTTATCGGTGCAGTTATTAAGCGGTTGTGGAACACAGGTAGCGCAACGTAAAATGGCGTTGTGCGCATTTGATGGAGAACATTGTTTATTGAGATCTTCAAATGCAGATTGAAGTTGCGCGACTTCAACTTGTAATTGCGCAATAGGATCTGGCTTGCTCATAGTTTACTTTCCTTGCTGTGCATAAATTAACGGTTGATTAATTTTTCATCAGCTTTTGAGTATATCAGCAAGGGTTTTTTAGGGTATTACACTCCATTACACAAAAAATAAGCGTTTTTCACTGGCACACATATGCATCGCTATTACTGCCTGAGATAGATGTTACCTCTATTAGTAATTACAATTTGCCTTCGCCATGAAAAACAAGCAATTTTAGATGAAGGTCGTCTTAGGTAAGATCTCCAACGTCTCCGACCTCATTGGTTTTTTGAACCCATTGGTTTTGAGTGGCATTTCAAAGTCGAAGTTAATCTTATTATTACAAACCCCTTTAGCCACTCTGTTACTTCTGTTTTAGTGTGAACCTGATTCTTGCAGATTACTTTTTTGTTCCGTACTAATTATCATTGTTAATAATAAGGCACAAGACATAGCCCAGCCAATATACACCAAAGATGTAAAATTATAATGAATAATAGTAATACTGTGTAATCCAAAAGTATGTCGCGCAAAAAGCTCGATAATAGCTAGTATATAAATCATTGATAGATATATAAATATCCAATGGAACAGTCCATCGAAATAGGTAAGCTCAATTTTTTTAGAGTGAGATAAAATTCTTGATAGTTGTACCCTAAAAATTAATATAATGACTGAAGTGACACTAATAATAAGCTGAACACCATAGATCAAACTACCATGCAATACTCTATTCTTACCAGCCGTACTTAAATCAATAATTCCAAAAGCAAAGATTATATAGTCTACTAAATTAACAAAAAGTAGTATCAGTGCAATATGCAGAACATTAGGGTCTTTTTTGATTGCCCCATAAAAAGCGGTTATGGCTATGATTGCCATGTAAATCTCGGCCGTTACTTTTGGTCCCAAAACTAGGCTAATTAATAGAACAAGTGAAATAAAGTCTATCAATTTAGATTTATTATTATACGTTTGGTTACGCACTTCTTTAATCTGGCGGAGTAAAGCACTAAAATCAAGTTGACAGCATTGAAACCATCGGAATAATTTTTTTGAAGGTATATCACTCACGCCTAGTTCATAATTAATGACTGTTTTTCGATCACACTCTAGTTTCTTCGACATAGTTTCTTGAGAAATACCAGCTTTTAGTCTCATAGCCCTTAAATCATCACCATTAATCACGTCCTTTCCCTTTTTATTATGATGGGGAGATTTCTCCCCATCTATACACACATAATATTAACAATGGTGAGGTTATGTTAAAAAACCAGGTGTATTAAACTTTCTAGCGTTATAAAAATAGTGCTACAGCCATGCAGGGCTGTGTCATAGAAGATATTTCGAAAAAGTGAAAAGGTCAACGTTTTATTTACATAACAGAGTTGTTTGCATATTTAATCGCGATTGCTGATGAGTGTAGAACACTGAGCGCCCGTTTAACTTTTTAAAAAGGAACAACAACAGTAATGGGACAGGCACATCTAACTGGATAAAAGGCTGAGCATCAATCAATTGGGTGAGTGAATAGCTATTAAGCTATAACCTGATCATATGCCTAACGACCAAAGCCATTTGGCTTGATTAGACGCTCAGTGCGCGTGCATTAATACAACAAGCAAAGTCGTTTACACCTGACTTGAGCCTGAAACTAACTGGATCACAATAATGAAACCAGCCGCTTTGAATAGTGCCTTGATTGGGTTAACCGATGAATGTCTCGGCTCTGGCGTCCTGCTTCGCTCTACTACCTAAATCCTTTTAGGCATAGTGCCCCTGCGAATCCAGAAGGAAGTAGGTAAAAGTAGACAGCGATGAGATCGCAATAAGAGAGCCTCACTATGTGTTTGCCGTAAGCAACCTGCTTAACTGCAACATCGACAGACTAAGTAAACGAATTTGTTTATTGATTTAGAGTTGGCCGTCACTGTATAAGAACGGCCAAAAAGAACATTAGTGCCTATTGACAGAGTTAAGGCTTATATGTGTTATACGCTTTTAGCCTCGAACAATAAATTTAACGTATTGCGCAAGACCATCAAGATCTGGAAACATAGACGCATGATGTACACCTAACTTTTCTAAATCGTAAATGAAACCATACTTATGCCTACCCAAAAATTTAATTGTGTATAAGTTCTCAGGAATGTAGGGCTCTTTGTAATTAGGGTGTATCGTATGCACTCCTGATTGTGCCCTAACTCTTGGAGTAGGAATTGTAGGCAAAAAAGCCTGAGTACTTTTAACATCAAAAGGAGATGTATTGCTTTTATCAATTTCTAACCAGTTTTCAGGGTAAAATGCGTACACTACACCATCTGTATTCGAGCTATTTCCTATCGATGCAAAGTAAAGTGCAACTAAAGCATTTCTTGTCCAATCCATTAACCGAGTCGGCAATCCATGATGCTGTGCGACTATTAGCTTTTCCCAATCATCAACAGGCTTATAATAGTCAAATTCTGTCGCATAAGTATCAAATAAATTTAAGAGCCTTTCTTCCTCTCTAATAGATAGATGCTTTTTTCTACCTAGGCTTGTTATTAGTTGGTGATTTTGATCATTTACCCCCCGATATAAAGCGGAACGATCAAATTTCCGTGCAATATATACAAACTCTTCGATTGAACTGATTGAGTACTCTTTTTCAGGTGGAGCAATTCTTAACATTTATTGATCTTTCCTTAATATTGCCAAATTAAACTGACATGCAGAATAAGAGTATAACGCCGTGCTCTGCGGAAATTTAGGAGCACTAGCGAGTAAATTTTGATCTTCACCCGATAAAATGGACACCGTCCACTATTGAAGTAACTGCTAACTCAAACTCAGCAGGTGTTTTATATCCTAAACGGCCTTGTTGATCAAATAGCTAACTACCAATCAATTTCTCAGTTTTAACTTTGTTGCTGATATTTGGGCATACCTAGCCCAGTCATTTTATTTATTGCCTTCACTTTAATCATCGTTTCTGTATGCTGACTATTAAACTGGCGACTTTTTAGCTTATCACCCATTAATTGTTTAAAACGATACATCGCCGTCTCGGCAAGTGAACGAAGATGGTACCCTGAATTCACTTTCCACTGCGTTAACCCTGTTTGGTGCATCATAAATACGGCATTGTTTCTGGGGTGTCCTTCTTCCCAGTATTGGGAACAGAGAAACAGTGACACCCACTCAAAAAATTAAAACCAATCAGCAGGCAATGTTCTACCTGAGATATCGCCTAGTTAGTAACATTGAATTAACTACATGTGCTATAAGCTCAAAGGTAGGGATAATTGAACTCATGCCCAGCAACAAGGCACGGCTAACCCGCCAAACCATGGTGTGTTGGTTATATAGTAATTATCTTTGTGGTATAAACATTAGGCCAGTAACTTTTCACATTGCTTATAATTAGCGCGCCGTTTTATTTCTAGGCTCGCGCAATAATTATCAAGCTTTTGGGGTCGCCCTACTGCGCCATGGAATACTTTGGTAAATTGTGTGGTGAGTTTTTGCCAGTTTTCTGGGGCAATGTTGAGCCTGTCTAAAATTGGGGAGTTGATTGGATTGATAGCGCCACGTTTGTCTGTTCGCATACATCTGCCTGTTAGCTCAACAAGTTCTAAATACGACTTTAATTCAAAA
>NZ_JAGJEE010000140.1:0-322 GCF_018100885.1 Pseudoalteromonas sp. MMG013
AAATACATTTGAAATTGCCGAATATAGTTTCTTTTGATTACGCTTAGCTTGTACCACATAGTCTGCTGATTATCTCTTTCATTTAAAATGATATAAAGACGAGCTATTAGCTCGCCTTTATAAATAGGGGCATGTTTTAAAAAACTAGCACTTTTTTATTTTAAACACTGAAGTCTAATAACGTTATGTCACCGGAACTTGGCTCTGTATAGTTAGGTAACGCCTCACCTGGGAAAAAAATATCCCAAACACAGCGTTTAATTAAAAACTTCAACATTTCAGGGTGGTAGTGGTCTTCCTCTTCACAGTCTAAGTCATAATC
>NZ_JAGJEE010000141.1:0-321 GCF_018100885.1 Pseudoalteromonas sp. MMG013
ATGGCTTCCTGTATACTCTTTTAGTGCAGCCAGACTCATCGATGATGGATTTATTACATTACTATAATCCCCTTGTGCGTCAGCAGTATGGATGAGGCGTCCAACTGCATCATATTTCCAACGCTGTGCTTGCTCTGACTTGAAATCAACGTATGCAATATCAGTATTATTTGTTGCTGTTTTTTGCGTACTAATCGTGTTACCTAATGCGTCATAAGTCGTTTTTGAAGCAACATGTTGGCGGCTATTTAACGCAAAGCTCTCGCTCACATTCGTCACCGTCACATTGGTTTGCACTTGGTACGTCACGCGACCCATGTC
>NZ_JAGJEE010000142.1:0-318 GCF_018100885.1 Pseudoalteromonas sp. MMG013
TATGTAAAATCGGGGTCTTACGATTTAGTGAAATGGTTAATTCAAGTGAAGAGACAATGAAATTAGCACGAACGAGTTAGCAGCAGAGCTTGCTAAATTAAATCAATGGGTTAACCTGCTTAAGTGTTCGGGCTAGAAAAGTGCGTGCGGGGTGAAAATATCATTGATAAATCAGCGAAAATTAGCTCTAATGGCAGGATAAAATGTACTGAGTAATGCAGGGATGGCTTAAGCACGAAAGATAAGCCGATAAAATAGGCATAAAACACCTTATGCCACTAAAAGCAAATTCCCATAGCATAAATAACACCAACTCTG
>NZ_JAGJEE010000143.1:0-313 GCF_018100885.1 Pseudoalteromonas sp. MMG013
GAGAATTTAACTTCTCAAAGAGAAACACACTTCATACTCAGGATATACCTGAAGTATGCTTTTCTTTCAAAAGTAAGGTGGTGGAGCTAAGCAGGATCGAACTGCTGACCTCCTGCGTGCAAGGCAGGCGCTCTCCCAGCTGAGCTATAGCCCCACAATACTGGAATGACATTGTTTGATACCAAAGCTAAAAGGTTAGCAAAGTGGTGGGTCTGAGTAGACTTGAACTACCGACCTCACGCTTATCAGGCGTGCGCTCTAACCAGCTGAGCTACAGACCCAAACAATGTTTGTGTTCTCTAATTCTATTCAG
>NZ_JAGJEE010000144.1:0-309 GCF_018100885.1 Pseudoalteromonas sp. MMG013
TTGCCGTTTGGCGTCAACGGCCATTCATGCACCACCATCAAGACACTGGGTACCATATACTCGGGTAACTGTGCTGCTAACGCTGTTTTCACTTGATCTATCAAGCTCGTCTGATCACCGTCGTCTAACGCCGCTGGTGAATGCATATAACCCACCAGTTGCTGGCTTCCGGCTAGCTCCTTGGCCATCACTAAGGCTGACTCAACACCCGCTTGTTCTGCTAATTGTGTTTCAATCTCGCCTAGCTCAATTCTAAACCCTCGGATTTTAACCTGATCATCTGTACGACCCATAAAGGCCAACTCACCA
>NZ_JAGJEE010000145.1:0-307 GCF_018100885.1 Pseudoalteromonas sp. MMG013
GTTTGAATTAAAGTCCTACTTAGAACTGGTAGAATTAACTGGCCGATGTATGCGAACAGACAAGCGCGGCGCTATCAACCCAATCAACTCCCCAATTTTAGACAGGCTCAACATAGCCCCAGAAAACTGGCAAAAACTCACCACACAATTTACCAAAGTATTCCATGGCGCAGTAGGGCGACCTCAAAAGCTAGATAATTATTGTGCGAGCCTAGAAATAAAACGGCGCGCTAATTATAAGCAATGTGAAAAGCTACTGGCTTAATTTTTAGGCTATCAAGGTAATCTCTAGATAACCAATGCACCA